>CAYPJB010000101.1:0-12193 GCA_964410845.1 uncultured Bacteroidales bacterium
TCACGCCCTGCGGAGTCATTGATGTCACTCATTCAGCCAGGTACCTGGTTTGCTGACCCTGCTCATTTCAAGAAGCCGAGCCGACGGTCGTTCATGAATATTGGCTTCCTCGGTTGCCTGGGGCTGACGCTCGATCAGTACTTCCGGCTGCAATCCTCTGCCCGGGCTGATGGCTACTATCAGCCACCGAGCAAGGAAGGGAAGGCCAAGTCGGTCATCCAGATCTTCATGCCAGGCGGCATGGCTCATCAGGAATCGTTCGATCCGAAGCCGAACGCTCCCATTGAATATCGTGGCGAGATGGGTTCCATCGCCACCAAACTGCCGGGCGTTTTCATCAACTCGGCCCTCAGCCGCACTGCCCAGATTGCAGACAAGATCACCATCATCCGTTCGATGACCCACGGCGAAGCAGCCCACGAACGGGGCACGCACAACATGTTCACCGGCTACCGTCCCAGCCCGGCTCTTGAATATCCGAGCTTTGGCTCGGTCGTCAGCCATGAGTTTGGCGTTCGCAATAACCTGCCTCCTTATGTCTGTGTCCCCAGCATGCCGACGAACTATGCTGGCACCGGGTACCTGAGTGCAGCCTACGCTCCATTCAGCCTGGGTAGCGATCCTGCCAATGGTAACTTCACCGTGCAGGACTTGAGCCTGCCCGGTGGTGTGGACGAAAAGCGATTCCAGACTCGTCGCTCGGTGCTCGAAGCGGTCAACGCTCACTTTGCCGCCAAGGAGAAAGCTGACAACATCGCTGCGATGGATACGTTCTATCAGCGAGCTTACGGGTTGCTCTCCTCGCAGAAGGCGAAGGAAGCGTTCAATATCAACGCTGAACCAGCCAAGCTGCGTGATGAATATGGCCGCAATACCGCTGGCCAGCGGATGCTCCTCGCTCGACGCCTCGTCGAAGCAGGCGTGCGATTCGTCAGCATGACTTACGGCGGCTGGGATTTGCACAACAACATCAAGGGTGGCACTGAAGGGCAGATGCCTGCCTTCGATCAGGCCTTCGCCCGACTGATCACCGATCTTGATCAGCGTGGCTTGCTCGATTCGACGATGGTGATGGTGACCACCGAGTTTGGTCGTACGCCGAAGGTGAATGCCAACGCTGGTCGCGATCACTGGCCGAAGGTGTTCAGCATCGTGATGGCTGGCGGTGGTGTCAAGCGTGGTTCGGTCTTCGGTTCGAGCGATTCGACCGCCAGCGAACCACAGGATGATCCGCTGAGCATCGATGATTGGTCAACCACTATCTACACGCTCCTTGGTATTGAACCCAAGAAGCAACTCCTCGCTCCCGGCAGCCGACCGATTCGCGTCGTCGATGGTGGTGATGTGAAGAAGGAACTGCTGGCGTAGTGAATCGCAACTCGTCCCCGGTCTCCGACCGGGGACGCACTGTAATACCGGCTCCGCCGGTATGAGACTTGCGTTTGCGTAGGTGTTAGAAGACTACCGGCGGAGCCGGTCATCCAGGCAACCCCGGTCGGAGACCGGGGACGAGAATACAGGCTTATGATGCGACAACTGAGCTTACTCCTGACTCTGCTGGTTCCCACTATTACCTGGGCGGCTTCTCCAACGCTGGGTGTCATCACTCCTCGGGGTGGGCAGCGTGGCACCGAAGTCGAGTTCCATTTTCATGGGGCACGGCTCAAGGATGCACAGGAAATCCTTTGCTACACGCCGGGATTTACCGTCGGCAAGATCGAAGTCGTGAACGATAACGTCGTGAAGACGAAGATCAAGATTGCAGCAGATGCACGCCTGGGCCAGCACTGCTTCCGAGTTCGTACTGCTTCCGGCATCAGCGATCTGAGAACGATTTTCGTCGGTGCACTGCCTGAAATAGTGGAGAAGGAACCGAACAACGAATTCAAGACTCCACAGAAGATCCCGCTCAATGTTACCGTTAGTGGGACCATTGAAAGCGAAGATGTTGACTATTTCTCTGTGGATTGCAAGAAAGGTCAGCGGCTTTCGGTGGAGATCGAAGCCATGCGTCTTGCCAACCAAACAGTCTTTGACCCTGCGATTGCCATTCTAAACAGCAAACGGTTTGAAATTGCAGCTTGCGATGACTGTGCGTTCGGTGCCCAGGATGGCGTGATGAGTGTGATCATCCCCGAAGATGGCACCTACACCATCATGGTGCGTGAGACCAGCTACGGCGGCAACGGCGAATGTCGTTATCGCTTGCACGTTGGTAACTTCCCTCGCCCCGTGGCCTGCGTACCAGCCGGTGGCAAACTGGGTGATGAAGTGGAAGTGACCTTCCTTGGCGATGCCAGCGGCCCGATCAAGCAGAAAATCAAACTGCCAACAACGCTCGATCCGAACTTTGGTGTCTTCGTGCAGGATGCGGGTGGTATCTCGCCCTCGCCGCTGCCTTTCCGGCTGAGTACAGTCGGCAACTTTGTGGAGACGGGACCAAGCGACTTCAGCAAGGCTAACGTCTTCGATGTCAATACGCAGGCCATCAATGGCACGATCAGCAAACCAGCTGAAAACGACTACTACCGCTTCAAGGCGAAGAAGGGGCAGGTATTCGATGTGCATTGTTATGCACGCCGCCTCCGTTCGCCGCTGGATGCAGTGATGCACATGCACAAGGGGGAGGGTGGCTACATTCAAGGCGATGACGATGCCGCCAAGCCTGACTGCTATTTCCGTTTCACTGCTCCGGAAGACAAGGAGTATGTGATCCAGATACATGATCACCTGCAGAAGGGTGGCGAGACCTTCACGTACCGAGTCGAATTTACCCCGGTAGCACCGAGCGTGTCTCTCTTCTTCCCGAAGGCGGATGGCAACAATCAACCCAATCAGGAACGCCAGATGGTGGCAGTGCCCAGGGGCAATCGCATGGCAGTACTGACCTATGTCAGCCGTGCCAATTTCGGTGGGCCAATGCAGGTCTACGCTAAGGACTTGCCCAAGGGGATGACCCTCGAAGCTGATGTGATGGCTGACAATGTCGATGCGGTGCCGGTGGTACTGAATGCCGCTGCTGACGCACCAGTCGCTGGTGGTCTGATTGACCTTCGAGCCAAGCATGCTGATCCGAAAGTGAATATCGACGGTGGCATGAAGCTCCGGGCAGATCTGGTGTACGTGCAGAACGTGGGCAGCTATATCGGCTTCGATACTGACCGTGCTGCGATGGCAGTCACCCAGGAAGTACCTTTCAAGGTGACGCTGGTGGAGCCGAAAGCTCCGCTGGTACAGAACGGGGCGATGAACCTGAAGGTGAAGGTCGAACGCAATAAAGACTTCAAGCAACCGGTGAATGTCTATATGCTGTGGAATCCCCCTGGCATCGGTTCCGCCAGTGGAATAACTATTCCGGGTGATAAGGCTGAGTTTGACTATCCTGTAAATGCTGCTCCCAACGCTCAACCACGCAAATGGAAGATCTGCGTGATTGCCAATGCTGATGTGGGTTTCGGGCCAGCCTGGGTTTCATCGCAACTCATCACTTTGGAAGTTGCTGTGCCGTATGTGGCAATGAGCATGGATCGCCCTGCGGTGGAGCAGGGGAAGGAAACCGAACTTCTCTGCAAGTTGACACAGGCCAAGCCTTTCAATGGTGTAGGCAAAGTCCACATCGTTGGTTTGCCACACAATGTGAAAGCACCTGTGATGGACATTACCAAGGACACCAAAGAGATTACGGTGAAGATCACCACGCAAAAGGATAGCCCACCGGGACAGCACCAGGGCATCTTCGCCCAGGTGTATATCCCCGAGAGTGGCGAACAGATGCTGCACCAGATCGGTGGCACGGTACTGCGTATCGATCCACCGCCTCCACCCGCAGCCAACAAGCCAGCCGTTGTCGCAGCCGCGACACCCCCACCGGCTGCAGCACCTGCGAAGACAGAAAAGAAACTCTCAAGGCTCGAGAAGCTGAGACTGGAACAAGCAGAGAAGGAGAAAGCAGCAGCGGGGGGTAAGCAGTAAGAATCGATCCTGCTGCTGTTTACTTATCGAAGTCTGATTGGAAGGACATCACGAATGCGTTACAGCTTGATCATTACCCTGAGTCTGCTTGTGGTCGCCAGTGCTGCGACGAGTGAACCCACTCCCGCACCCACTGCCCCCACGCTCACGCAGGTTGCCGTGTATCCACCGGATGTCAACCTCAACACCCTCCGCGACCGGCAATCGTTCGTCGTACAAGCGACCTTCAGCGATGGCATCACCCGTGATGTTACCTCGGAAGTAAAGGTTGAACTCAAGGACGCGAGTCTGGTCAAACTCGACAAGAGCACTCTGTACCCAGTCAAAGATGGTGCAACCGAACTCAAAGTCAACTATGCGGGCAAGGATGTCATCGTCCCTGTTGTTGTGAAAGATGCGACAGCAGATCGTCCCATCAGTTTCAAGCTCGATGTGATGCCGGTCTTCATGAAGACGGGTTGCAATGTCGGCTCCTGCCACGGTGCTGCACGTGGCAAGGATGGTTTTCGCCTGTCACTCTTTGGCTTCGATCCTGATGGCGATCACTACCGTCTGACTCGAGAGCTCAATGGCAGACGTATTAATCTGGCGGTACCTGGCGACAGCATGCTCCTGGAAAAGGGGTGCGGCAAGGTGCCCCACACCGGCGGCAAGAAGATGGAAGAAGGAGGCGAACTCTATCGCGAGATCGTTCGCTGGCTCGAAGCAGGTGCTCCTCAGGATGCTCCGACCGTCGCTACACCTGTCAAAGTTGAGCTGTTTCCCAAGAATGGTGTGCTCGATGGCAAAGATGCCAAGCAACGCCTAACCGTCCGGGCTAAGTATTCGGATGGTTCCGACCGTGATGTTACCCACCTTGCGTTCTTCATGTCGAACAATGATCGTTCCGCTGCGGTTACTCAGGAAGGCATCGTCACCGCAGGCGAACGAGGCGAAGCGTTCATTACTGCTCGCTTTGAAACCTTTAACGTGGGTTCACCGTTCATCGTGCTACCCAAGGGGCTGCAGTTCACCTTCCCCAGCATCCCGGAAAACAACTACATCGATACGCTGGTCTTCAACAAGCTCAAAAAGCTTCGCATGACACCTTCGGGCCTCTGCGATGATGCGACGTTCCTCCGTCGTGTTTATCTTGACATCGTCGGCATGGTTCCCACTTCTGACGAGGCTCGGAAGTTTCTGGATGATACCGATCCCAAAAAACGGGAGAAGCTTGTTGATGAACTGCTCACCCGCAAGGAATTTGTCGAAGTCTGGGTGATGAAGTGGGCCGAGCTGTTGCAGATTCGCTCGAACATCAACGTCAGCTATAAGTCGACTCTGCTCTACTTCAACTGGCTGCAGGAACGCATCTCGAACAATGTGCCGATGGATGAGATGGTGCGTGAGCTGCTCTCATCCAAGGGTGGTACCTTCGCGATGCCTGCCACTAATTTCTACCAGGTCGAAACGGATACGCTCAAACTGACGGAGAACGTGGCCCAGGTCTTCATGGGAATGCGAATCCAGTGTGCCCAGTGCCACAACCATCCGTTCGATCGTTGGACAATGGACGATTACTATAGCTTCGCTTCGTTCTTCTCGCAGGTAGGCCGCAAGGGTGGTGAAGATCCTCGCGAACTGATTATCTTCAATGCCGGTGGCGGCGAGATCAACCACCCGACCAAGGCCAAGCCGATGCCTCCCAAGTTCCTCGGCGGCGATGTTCCCGTAACAGCAGGGAAGGATCGTCGGCAGGTGCTTTCGGAATGGCTGGCCTCCGACAAGAACCCATACTTTGCATCCAATCTGGCGAATATCGTCTGGACCCACTTCTTCGGCAAAGGCATTGTCGAACCAGTTGATGATGTCCGCGTCAGCAATCCTGCCGCCAACGATGAGCTGCTGCAGGAACTGGGTAAGAAGTTCAGTGGATACAAATACAACTTCCGCAAGCTCATCCGTGATATCTGTACTTCCCGTACGTATCAACTGGTGACGCAGTCGAATGAAACCAATGAATTGGATACTCGTAACTTCGCCAAGGCTTCAGTGCGCCGTTTGCGAGCAGAGATTCTGCTTGATGTCGTGTCGCAAATCACCGAGACCAAGAACAAGTTCCAGGGCTTGCCCCTCGGTGCTCGTGCTGTGCAGATCGCAGATGGTCAGGCATCAACCTACTTCCTGACGACCTTTGGTCGAGCTACTCGTGAAACGGTCTGCTCCTGCGAAGTGAAGATGGAACCTAACCTGTCACAGGCATTGCACCTGCTGAACGGCGATACCGTCAGTAATCGGGTGCAGTCTGGTGGTGTGATAGCCCGTGCACTTGCTGCCAAGAAAACCCCAGCGGAAATCATCGAAGACCTTTATCTCCGGTGCTTCAGTCGAAAACCTACTCGAGAAGAACAAGCTGCCCTGTGTTCCATCGTCGTCAGTTCAGGCGACCAGCAGAAGGCACTGGAAGATGTGTTCTGGGGAATTCTGAACAGTCGAGAGTTTTTGTTTAATCATTAGTAAGTAGTGGCTGGTGGACGGTTGTTTGCTTTTGGTCATTGTCGGAGATTCGGTATGCGTTTGATGATCAGCTCGCTTGTCACCTTGTCCTTGCTTGGCACTGTCGTTGCCGACGACAAGAAGATCACCTTCCAGGATCATGTTCTGCCACTGTTGCGGGAGAAATGTGGCAGCTGTCACAATCCCGACAAAAAACAGGGAGGAGTGAATGTCACCAGTTTCTCCGCCCTGATGGATGGTGGTTCCCGAGGAAAGATCATCGAACCGGGCGATCCGGAACAGAGCACGATCTACCTGTTGATGGCGCACAAAGAACAGCCGATCATGCCACCGAAGTCACCCAAGCTTCCAGACAAGGATTTGGAACTGGTTGCTAACTGGATCAAAGGGGGGGCGCTGGATACGGCTGGCAGCACTGCTGCACCGAAGAAACCCAAGGCTGATCTGAGCCTGAAAACCGCAGCACGTGGCAAGCCGGAAGGCCCACCACCCATGCCCGGTGAGATGCTCTTGCTCGATCCCTTGATGAAGACAACGAGAGGCAACGCCATCACCGCGCTGGCTGCGAGCCCCTGGGCTCCTGTGATGGCAGTAGCCAGCGCCAAATCGATCCTGCTATATCATACCGATACGAATGATCTGCTCGGCGTATTGCCATTCCCGGAAGGACAGGTGAATGTTCTCAAGTTCAGTCGCAACGGGGCATTGCTGTTAGCCGCCGGCGGTCGGGGCGGGCAATCAGGCAAGGCAATCGTCTTCGATATCAAAACCGGCAATCGTGTCATTGAAGTCGGTGAAGAGACCGATGCCATCCTGGCTGCGGACATCAGTCCCGATCAGTCGCAGATTGCATTAGGTAACGCTTCCAAGATGGTGCGTATTTATTCCACCAAGGAAGGAACCGTCCTTCACAAGCTCAAGAAACACACCGACTGGGTGACAGCTCTCGAATTCAGCCCTGATGGTGTACTGCTTGCTTCAGGCGACCGTAACGGTGGCCTGGCTGTCTGGGAATCGGGTTCAGGTCAGGAATTTATCCAGATTCGTGGTCCTCAACTGGCTATCTCCGAAGTCAGCTGGCGGCCAGACGGCAATATTCTTGCGGTCAGCAGCGAGGATACCCAGATTCGCCTGTTCGAGATGGAGAATGGCAACCAGGTGAAAGCCTGGGGTGCCCATGGTGGCGGGGCGCTGAGCGTTCGCTATCACCATGATGGTCGTCTTGTCAGCACTGGTCGTGATCGAGTTACCAAGATCTGGGACGGCAACGGCGCCTTGCAGAAGCAAACCCCCGGCACCCCCGATGTCGCACTTAAAGCTGCCTGGACACACGATGGCAAAGCAGTGCTGGCTGGCGACTGGGTTGGTCAGGTGCATGTCTATGCTGCTACTGATGGTAAAGAGATCACTCAGGTGGTTGCCAATCCACTCGGGCTGGAACAGCGACTGGCAGCTGCCCTCCAACAACTGGCACCGACGAAGGCCAGGCAGAAACAAACGAACGATGCTTTCGTCGCATTGCAGGCTTCGATGCAGAAGGCGAACACTGAGTTCGCTGCCATTCAAAAACAGGTGGCTGACACTGCTGCTGGAGTCAAGCACTGGCAGGATCAGGTGAATCAGTCTGCCATTGATCCGACACTCGCTGCAGCCAAAGCTTCGCAGGATGCGGTGCCGCTCAAAGAGCAGGCCGTGGCTAAGCTGAATGAAGTTGCAGCCAAGGCCAAGGAAGCCGCAGAGAAGCTGGGAAACAATGCTGAATTGACGACGTTTGCCCTGCAAAGCCAGGCACTAGCCGCCAAGCATACTACGGAACTGGCTGCTGCTAAGCAGTATGCGGCACAGATGCTGGCTGCTGCCAAGCCAGCTCAGGACAAGCTCGCAGCAGCTCATGCTGAGTTGGGCAAAGTGCAGGTGGCCCATAATGCAGCCAGCCAGCAACTGCCTCCCAAGCAGGCGGCATTGAAAGCTGCACAGGATGCGTTGCCCGCTGCACAAGCAGCAGCCCAGGCCGCAACCGCAGAGCTTCAGCAACTCGAAGCTCGCATCGCCCGCATGCAGAAGGCCAGCGATATGGCTAAAGCTGCTAACGCCAAGACGACAGCTAGCGGGAAGTAATCTACGATTATCCATCAAACGGTATTCATCCTTGATGATGAATACCGTTTTTGCATGACTGTAGCTTTGCCATATAACATCACTTCACACTCGGAGCAAATTATATGGTCAGCGAACATCCCATTCTCACCGCTGTTAAAGCTCAGGTAAAGAATCCATCTCAACCGTTCAACATGGCAGTCCACATCAAGATCAAGCCGGAGCATGCAGCAGCATTTGAAGCGGCATTCAAGACCTGTATTGCAGCCACCCGACAGGAAACGGGGTGCATAGCTTACGATCTCAATCGCAGCAGTGAAGATGCCAGCCGCTATATCAACTACGAACGCTGGGCTTCGGTGCCTGCCCTGGCTGCTCACCTGGCCGCGGAACATACCGTCAAACTGTTGGCTACCGTGGGGCCATTGCTCGATGGCAGCCCGGAGATCAAGGTCTACTTCTTCGCAGGCGAGTAGTTCATGCATCCTCTCGATTTCCGCAAGCCCTTTGAACTGCCAGTCATTGCGACAGCTGATGATATCGATGGCCTGGGGCACGTGAACAACACGGTCTACCTGCGCTGGGTGCAGGAAGTAGCCATCGCTCACTGGTCGAAGATTGCGACACCTGAGCAGCAGGCCGAGATGGTCTGGATGGTGCTTCGCCACGAGATCGACTACAAGTCCGCAGCCAGGCTGAACGATGAACTGATACTCAAGACCTGGATCGGCACTGCAGAAGGCCTGCGGTTCGACCGCCACACGGAAATACTGACGATTGAACGCAAGCCGTTAGCCATTGCCAAGACAGTCTGGTGCCCGGTCGATCCGGTGACACAGCGACCGAAGAAGGTGAGTGCAGAGGTGAGGCGAATGTTTTCGGCTGAGAATAGTTAGAGGGTTTCATCTCAACTGCTGGTTTGACATCACCAGCGTTAGTCTTAACCAACAAAAAAGCCCCCGATCCGTAGATCGAGGGCTTCTGCGATTCCGAATCAGAATTACTCGTCCTTCGCTTCGCTGGGAAGAGTAAAGAGCTGGCCACCACCGGAACCCATGCCACCCTTGAGGGTTTCCTTGGGTGCCTTCTCGGTGACTTCGACATCCTCAACCACTTCATCGTCTTCCTGACCGGCACGCTTGCGGCTCAGGCCGATCTTCCGTTCTTCACGGTCAATCTTGAGGACCTTGACATCGATGGTATCGCCCACCTTGACCACCGCTTCGGGGTTCTCGACCTTGTCTTCGGTGAGTTCCGAAACGTGGAGCAGACCTTCGAGGCCAGGTTCGAGTTCAACAAAGACACCAAAGTTGGTGATCTTGGTGACCTTGCCCTGAACCACCTGGTTGGTCTTGTAGCGTTCGGGGATATCGGTTTCCCAGGGATCGCTGCTGAGCTGCTTCATACCGAGAGCAACTCGCTTGCGTTCCTGATCGACAGCGAGCACCACGCACTGGACCGTCTGGCCCTTCTGCAGCACTTCGTTGGGGTGGGAAACCTTGCGGACCCAGCTCACATCGCTGACGTGCAGCAGACCATCGATACCTTCTTCGATTTCGATGAAGGCACCGTAGTTGGTGAGATTGCGAACCACACCTGACACCTGCGTGCCGGTAGGATACTTCTCGGCCACCTTGTCCCAGGGATTCGTGTGGCACTGCTTCATGCCCAGCGAAATTTCCTGCTTGTCCTTGTTGATATTGAGCACTTCGACTTCGATCTTGTCGCCGATGTGCACCATCTCGTTCGGATGGTTGATACGCTTCGTCCAGCTCATTTCGGAGATGTGGACAAGGCCTTCGATGCCTGGTTCAAGCTTCACAAAGGCTCCGTAGGTCATCACGTTGACCACTTCGCCCGTATGTCGGCTCTTGACAGGGTACTTGGCTTCCACACCATCCCACGGCGAAGCCTGCTTTTGCTTCAGGCCAACCGCGATGCGTTCCTTCTCGCGATCCACATTGATGATGTAGACTTCGAGTTCCTGTTCGATGTGAACCATGTCGCTTGGGTGCTGAACGCGGCCCCACGACATATCGGTAATGTGCAGCAGACCATCGATGCCGCCGAGATCGACGAATGCACCGAAGTCGGCAATGTTCTTGACCACACCCTTGCGGAGCTGGCCTGGAGCGATCTCTTCGAGGAGCTTCTTCTTCTTCTCGGTGCGTTCATCTTCGATCAGCTTGCGACGGCTGACGACAATGTTACGACGAGCTTCATCGATCTTGAGAATCTTGCAGCGAACGTCTTTGCCGATGTAGTCGCCGATATCGGAAGGGCGACGGATATCGACCTGGCTGGCTGGGAGGAAGACATTGACTCCGATGTTGACGAGCAAGCCACCCTTGATCTTCTTGGTGACTGCACCCTGAACGACATCGCCTTCCTTGTGCTGGCGAATGACCCGTTCCCATTCTTCCTGGCGTTTGGCCTTGCGGAAGCTGAGCATGAGAAGGCCGTTGGCATCATCGATATCTTCGAGGAGAACACGGACTTCATCGCCCACGGCGGGAGGGGTGACCTTGTTCGTACCTTCATCCCACCATTCATTGAGGGGGATGATGCCTTCGCTCTTGTAGCCGACATCGACGATGACGTCGTTATCGAGCACTTCGCGAACCTTGCCTACCACGACCTTGTTCGGGTCGAATTCCTGCTGTTGATCTACATAGATGTTGGGGAGGGCTTCCTCGGCAGAAACGCCGAAGCTGGAAAAGGCTGCCTCAATGTCCTGCTCTTCAATCTCAAAATCACGGATCAGGTTACGGTTAACCATTTGTCTCTCGAAGTTGGACGGCAACGAGCCATCACAGTGAAACACCGACATCCCCAATGCGGCCAGACAACACTGCCCAGCAACCCAACATTGGGGACAGGTTAGTGTAGGAAAAGGGGTGGCAGGGGAGGAGGGGGAAGCCTTGGAGTTAGTAATTTACTGGCGACGCAGGAAAGCTGGGAGGGCGAAGCTCCCGCCGAGCCAGGTCAAACGGTAGTCGTTCTTACCAAGACTCCCCCAGAAACTCCTCCAACCGTGACCTCACATTGAGCCGGTCCGCCCACAGTCGCAGGTACGCCACATCGAGTTGCCCCTGCACAAAGAAGATGTCGTCAATGTCTGCCAAGTCTTTGCGTCGATGGGCCAGGAGCTTCATCAGAATCAGATCCTCCGGTTTAATGACCTCTGCAGTCAGTTCCGGCGACTCAACCAACTTCCGTCGTTCGATCACCTTCTTTAGGAGTTACGTCTCCGAGAGGAACAAGTCCACATCTACCGTACCGTCTTCCACATAGGACTTAAACTTTAACATTGGTATCTGTTGCAACGTATCACGCCAGCCGCGCTTGGCATTCTCATCCACATGGAAACTTATATCCTCAGCAGCTTCCATTAGTCTGGCTGCCTGTTCGTCACTTAACTGCACCACCAGATCAACATCCCAGGTAGGTCGAGGCAAACCATGAATGTGGACAGCCACTCCGCCGACCACGGCGTACTTGATTCCCAGTTGTTCAAGGATGCCAATGAACTCTCTCGCTACCTTCTCAATATCCATGTTCATGCCGTCGTGCTTCCGCTTCCAGCAGACCTTTCATTAACGCTTCGTTTTGCTCTGCGTGGACTTGG
>CAYPJB010000102.1:0-12110 GCA_964410845.1 uncultured Bacteroidales bacterium
AGCGTTCTGAATATCGAAATCATGAGAATGGAAACCAATTTTTGTGTGTACATGCGATAATTTCCTGTCCACAATGAAGCTCAATGGTATTCCGCAACCTACACAAGGTCTTCAGTCACCCATCCCAGGAGACACTACCATGCCTGCTATCAGATGTGTTGTCACCACTGAAATGACGATTGATTCCATTTCCGTCTCGCCACCCGAGCCTGTTGACCCCGGCTGGGTGCTGCTATCCATTTCTGACCGAACGAATCCAGGTAGCAACGGCAGAGTCGCGCGACCCTATGCGGAACGAACGAAGTTCTATGTAGGGGCCAGGTTGCGGAACGTTGAAAATGAAACGCCGCTTCACTTCGTGGAGGATGGCTACATCGTCATCAAGAGCACTTATACCGTAACGTGATGTCGTCGGTATTCGCAAGGCTGACAATGGAGCAGGAACGATGCTTTGCCCTGCTCTATGAGTTCTTTGATTTGCCCCTGCATCAGCCTTCTCGCAGGGTAATTCAACATATGGATGAAATCTTCATTTTTGTTGTTGTTAGGTTCATATCTCGAAGCTACCATGTAGTTCAATGGATGTTGCGCGAGGAAAAATGGATTTTCAGATTACAGAATCTCCCTCTTGAGTGATGGGAGCACAGGGGTATGTCTTCATGCTGCAGCGTCTTTTATGGGTGGCAGGCATTTTCGCTATCACAGCCATCCCGGTCAACGCCCAGGTCAGCTACAACTTCAATACTGATAACGGCAACTTTACTGCAGCTGATGAAGCAGGTAACGTTGCTAACCAATGGACCTACTCAGCGACTGCCGGT
The DNA here is from genome assembly GCA_964410845.1 of uncultured Bacteroidales bacterium. Lineage (GTDB taxonomy): Bacteria > Planctomycetota > Planctomycetia > Gemmatales > HRBIN36 > JAEUIE01. The sequence goes on from CAYPJB010000102.1 coordinate 822, forward strand.
GTCGCTGGAAGTGGCGGATGGTTCATCAATAACAGCAGCAGTTCCAGTCTGAAGCATCTCACCAGTCCAACGCTCACGGTTGTTGCTGGGGGTAGTGTCAGCTTCAATTTCGATCATCGCTTTAATTTCGAGTATAGTGGCACTGTACCGAATGGTGATGCGTTTGATGGTGGACAACTCCAGGTCAGTATCAACGGTGGCGGCTTTACCCTGGTTCCAAATAGTAGCATTGCTGCTAACGGTTATACTCCAGATGTTGATGGCGTTGACGCGCTGGGCTTTACTGCAGGTTGGTCATCCACTTCTGCCGGTTATGGTGCAGGGAACTTCATTAACAGCGCCGGTACCATCACCGGACTCCTCGCTGGCGATACGATTGCGTTCCGCTGGCGTGCTGGTTGGGATGGCAGTGTAGCAGAGGCTAATCCCGCCTGGGAACTGGATAACATCTCTTTCGGCAACGTCTCTGCTGTTCCAGAACCTGCCACCATTGCCTTGTGTGGCATGGTTGTGACAGGTGCAGTCCTGGTTGAATGGAAACGTCGCCGACGGAACAGCCAAGTTGCTCTGTCGCGTCGTCGTCGCTAGTCGTATTCCACAAGTGGCTGCATCGAGTTGATTCACTCCATCAAGCCGGCTGCTCTCTGAAAAGAGCGCCGGTTTTTTCGTTTGATATCAGTGTTTTTCTACTGGATGTGCTACGATGCTGCATGCCCTCGGAAACGTGCCATGCGATCGTGCTTGTTGCCTGTTGTCATGCTGGTTTCGATCTCGATGTTGCACCCTGCGTTATCACCATTGGTAGTGGTAGCGAATCAGGATCAGGCACAACCACTAGGGCATGGGTACACACGGAAAGCCGGGCACATTTACTTTAACAGCCAACGCATCGACCAGGCTGGCAGGCACGACATCGACCGGTTTGCCGAGGCAGTGGGTCATCCGTTAACTCTTTGCAAGGACGTGGATGCTGCATCGTTCGTCGCATTGAGCGAAGAGTACACCAGGGATAAAAACAAGGTCTACTACAAGTGGATCAGCCCGGGACGATTCTGGGTGGTGGAACTGGCGAAGGCCGACCCGGCCACCTTCAAGGTCCTCGATTTTAACCTCGCCAAAGACAGTACACACGTCTGGAAAGGAGATCGCATCATAAAAGGAGCCGACGCAGCCACGGCGGAGGTGATCCATCCGCACTGGGTCTGGAAAGACCGCAATCGTGTCTACTACCAGGCTACCATCATTCAAGGGGCTGACCCGGCCACCTTCAGGCACCTTGCCCAGGGATTTTATCGGGATGCCCGGCGGGTCTATTGGTGCAACGATCCGCTGCCCGAGGCAGATCCAGAGTCCTTCCGGGCTTGCGGCGAGGACATCCCCTACGCACATGATCGAAACCATGTCTGGTCGGGGAGCACACTCCTGGCCGACGTTGACGCCAGGACTTTCAGCCATGTACATGACCACGTCTACAAAGATGCCCGGCGGGTGTACGTTGGCACGTCTGTCACCGTGGTGTTACAGGCAGACCCGACCAGTTTTGTGAAAGTGGCCAGCCTTCCGCCGGGGCAGACTGCCCTATTTCGGGATCGGTCCCGCTTCTACGTCTACGATCCGTCCTATCTCGAGGTGTATACCCTGGAGCGGAAGGCGGACGCGATCTTGATCTTGAAGCCTGTCTGGCTGTCACGACCGCAAGCCAGGAAGGAAACCCATGGAGCAACGGTATCAGCACGACTGAAAGACGGAGTCCTGTCTGAACTGGCGGTGACCCTGGAACCCTCATTCAAGGATGAGACACCCCCCACCTGGGAAATGGAGAAACTGAATGGAATGAAGTCAGTTTTGGTGGAAGCAAGCAAGCAGATGGCGAAGTGAAGAGGCAGATGACCGAACACTGGTTTTCAGATCGCCGATACGGAAGCAGGTTTTTGCGACTGAATGAAGAGAACTGTTGCAATAGACGTAGTGAATGACCAGAATGGCGTTTATCAATCACTGGAGTCTTCATCATGGCAGGCAATAAAGATGCATGGCGGGACATCTTCTCCGCAAGCGATTGGGGCATCATTCAATTGCAGGCAGCGCAAGCCAGGCGACAACCCATGATGGGTGTGAGCCGGGGTGCTCCGCCCGTGGCGGTGGCGCCAGTGGGTGGTGGCTGGAAAGCAGCCGCTCCCAATACCAACACCAATACTGCTGCCAACACTCTGACGTTCATCACTCAGTTGATTTCTGCCTACCACGCCATTCCCAAAGACGACTCCACCAAGTTCGATGAACGGATACTCAAGCTGAAGAATATCAAGGTGTTCTGCGACAAGTACATCACTCAACTGGGAAGCACCCATACGCTCGGCAACAAGACGATGGGCGGAAAACAATTGACAGATCAAATCGATGTCTGGGTGACGTCACTCGGAAAAAGGGCCATCAAGAAGGCAGGCTATCTCGAAGAAATGAAGGAGTGGCATCGCTCGGCAAAGAACAAATACAAGGATAAGCTGGCGCTGACGACGTTCCTGCTGCAACTGGCAGGTGACAATACCCGTGAAACCGGCGAGAAGCTTCATGCCACGCCCTATGCCACCATTGAAAAAATTGACCCTTACCATCGTCAGACGTTTCTCTTCCTCGATCCTGCGACTAATTCTGCTGACCCAGCCAATGAAATGGGAACTGCTCTGGTAGATTACCTCTACGGGCAACCTGCGTGTAATCCGGATCGTGCTACCAATCCCAATGCCAGCTTTTATGAATGGCTCGAATATCATCTGTTCTGTACAGGCACCCCTGGAGTGACACCGGGGTACAATCTATCGCGACCAAATCGCGTGACCTACGACAATCTGGATTTAGCACATGTCTTCATGCCTCCAGACACGATGCAGTACGTTCGTCTCGTGACCAACCCGGTTGCCCGTCAACCATTGGATACGTCGACTTTTGGCCAAAGCGGGAAAGGGCCACCCAATAGTGCTGCGTTTGTGTGGGATCAGGAATGCCATCTCTGGATGCATGAACATGGGGCGAACGGATTCGTACATGCCTCTGCAAAACAAGGCAAAAAAATAAGGTGCTCCGGAATGATGGTGGCGAGGAATGGCAAAGCAACGTGCATTACCAATCAAAGTGGTCATTATCAGCCCAATGCCAAATCCATCTACTATTTTGTCGAATGGCTGCGAGCACGGAACTGCATTGAACCCAATGCGAGAATCGTCATCGAACACGATAGTGATTTTGCCGCCAGCAAAACCCTGCCAACATTCCTGCTGACTGCCTCAGGCAAGTTTGGTCCTGCTCCTGCGCAGCCCTATCATTCGTAACTGAATGCAGGCATGCCCGGGAACTTCGTGAAATGATGCTGACGTAGAGCAGGTTCGTACTGCACTACGCTCAACTCTGTTGCAGTCGAATAGAAACCTAACGCGATATCGTGCGGAACACATCCCTCACCGGTTCCGTCAGGAACGGGACCGGTTCTACGCTCACATCCAACTTATTCACCGAGCCTGTCACTTTCACTTTCATCAGGCCCTTGGCAATTGTCTTCTGCAGGGTGTCGAGCACGGCGGGCATCAGGGGTAGCGTGCGGCCGCCACCCATGACCAGGCACAGCGTCAGGTCGAGATTGGAACCATCGAGCTTGGCAGAGCCGGTCCCTTCCACGCGGTAGGCATCACCCAGGAGTTGCAACTGGTTGGCTTTGAGCTGATCGCCCTGCACCACGAAATCGACCTTGGCCGTCTGGAAGTTGGTAGCCTTCGGGAGCATCTGGCTGAACTGGTTGAAGATATCGATCACCAGTGGCAGATTGACGAGGTTAGATCCTTGTTCCACCAGGATGCTGCCATCGCCGGTGAGTTTCTGCAGGCTAGCCCCTTCCCCGTTCAATCGAAGCTCCGCTTTCACCCGGCCTTTGAGGTCTCTGGTCTGGTGCAGGAACTCTTCTACGCGGAAGTCAGCGCTGGCGTTGACGTGGTAGCGTACGCCACCACCGCCAAACATGACATGAATCAGTCCGATGACCCCGCCGCCTGGGATGCTCAGTTTGCATTCGGGCAACTGCAACACGTCCTTGGTGACTATCATCTTGCTGTGGAAAGGCCCTACTACCTGCTTGCCCATGATGTTCATGCTGCGGACATAGAGCTGCCCCTGGCAATCCAGTTTGCCGATATCGTAGCTCCCTTGCTCCATCAGGATCACACCGGTGACATTCTCCAGCCCGACACCTGCATGCACATGAGTGTCGTTGAGTTCGATGCTGCCCGACCAATCAAGCTTGGGAGGACGCGTCTCGCCCGGTTCATCCACAGTCAGGTTGGCGCGCACGTTGATGGGCTTGTTCAGCTTCAAGCTCGCCGCCCCTTCACGCATACCTGGTGGCAAGGCAGCCAGCAACTCGTCATCAATGTTGAGCTGGTTGAAGCTGATGCCTTCCAACTGCACGAGAAACCCGGCACCCGGGCGAATGGTGACATGTCCGCCGTCAACGCTGATGCTGGTTTTCCCATGGTCACCAGTCAGGCTGCTGACTTTGACTTCCTGGTTGGCGTAATGGAACTTGCCTTGCAGGTTGTTGATGGCATAGGGAAAGTTCGCTGACGTGATCGTGGCTCCACGGGAGGTGACAGCAACCTCGACGAGGGGCTTCCCCTTTTCCAGCTTGTCAAACGAGACCTTGCAATCAATCTGCCCGACTGGCTTGAAGTGCTTCCACACTGTCTGCACTTCCGGCGGCATGGCAGAAAAGAGTTCTGAGGTGAAGCCCAACTTCTGGGCGATGAGATCAATGTGCAATACATCGCCGGCCCCGGTGCCCACCATCCAGGCCTGCCCGGTAATCTGGCTGCCCCGGTGCTCGCCCCGGAACTGGCTGATCCGCCAGGTCTTGTCGGGGTAGATATCGAGTTTGCCGGAAGCCTTTTCCACGGGGCACGGGAAGGGATCGAACCGGAACTGCACATCATACAGTGATGCACTGACCCACCGCTGTACAGGTGGTATGTCGTCCTGGGTTTTTCCACTCTCCCTGCGGATACGGATATCGCAATCGAGCCTGCCACCGGCATGAAACTGCATGATGACGCGATGGGTTTCCGGGTACGGTTCCAACGCTCGATACAGTGCTGCATCGAGGGGCATGCCCTCGGCATGAATCTGCAGATCGAGTCCGGGTTTAAGCTGGACATCAGGACGTAGTCCGTGGCCGTTCAAGTGTCCCTGGATGTGAAACGGACGGGTGCCGAACTGGCCATGCAGGTCCACCTGCAGCACAGGTTCTTCCCCATCTTCCCGATACTGCAGCACACCACTGATGTTGTTCGCGGGATAGGGAAAGACATCCGCTTCAAACGAAGCCTGGTGAGGCTTCAGCGTGTATGCCAGGCCCAGCTTGTGCTGTGCATAGGTCACATCGATGGACCCGTTCAACTGTCCAAGCGTTTGCATCTCTTCGCAGAATTTGCGCAGCATGGGAGGCAGTGACGGGAATACGCCTTTGTGGACGTGGATATTGTTGAAGTCGATGTGAAGTGCGGCCTGATGCTGATCGATCAGCCGAATATCGGAAGCAAGTGCTACCCGGCCGTTGCCGCCGATTGTTCCCTTCTCGGCCTTGGCAGCGAAGCTGTGAATGATGAGAGCTTCGGGACGATACTCCAGATCAGCCTTGATTCCCTTGAGGGGCACTGGCAGCCGGGGATGACGCAGTTCGCCATTCTGGAGATGCACCTTCGATTCGATGATCGGGATATCCTGATGCGGATACCAGGTGAGCTTGGTATCCAGGCTGAGCATGCCTCGCACCCGAATCTGCTGTTCCTTCCAGATGGGGATAAGACCGACGATGAGATCTTCCAGCTTCGGCTGAAATTCGACCGAGGGAATGGAGAAGGACAGTTCGGTAGTATCCTTGTCGGGATCATGGGAGAAGCGAAACTGGATGAGCCCCAGCAGGGCGGAGTGCCCCTGGCCATCGCCTGTGAGGTTGCCTTGTGGCTGCGGGATGAGCTTGGCTTCGACGCCGGTCAGTTCCAGCACCGGGAATTTCAGGCGACGATCATGAAAACGGATCGTGCCCTGGCTAAGCACCACGAACGGAATGGTACCGGAGGCTTTCGGCTTGGCGGTGAGCAGGCTGAGTACGTTCCATCGCCCTGCTTCATCCCGTTCGAGGTTCAGCAGCGGTTGTTCGAGTTGCACGCGCTGGAGTTCGAACTTGCCCTGGGCTGCCTGGCTCTTGTCAATCTTGAGTGTCGTCTGCCGAAGTACCGCGGCAGGTTCCTTCCCGGGATGTTCCTTGGGGGTGACTTTCAAATCATGCAGGAGAATGCCCCCGAACAGCCTCCATTCGGCGTGGCCAAGCTGGATGTCTGCCTCAGGGAAGTGCTGTTTGAGTTCAGCCAGCACCATCTGGGCAACAGCTTCGGGATTCGTGTATTGGCCATAAACGTAGTACGCTCCGCCCAGCAACAGCATGAGCATCAGCAGAAAACCACGTACCAGCCATTTGCGAAAAGTCATTCGGGAGCAACTGCCTGAGGATGACGAGGCGAACAACACCACATAGACAATCTCTGTAATAATTGCAACGGCGATCTGCTGTGGTGCTCAGTACCTCTATTACCAGCGCCTACCCTGCCTTGTTTCACTACTTACTCTTCATTACCAAGGTCTCGTTCATGAAAACCCTCTGGTTCAGCCTGATTTACTTGTCATTGACTGCCGTCTGCCTGGGGCAGGATTCACACCGCAGGTCACTGGATATCGCAGTGATCGAGAACGGGACTGCCTTCATTGCCACTATGGAAGGTGTCCTTGAGACTCAACTGGCCTGGATCAAGAAGGGCACGAGCGGCGACAGTAAGAAGGTGAACTCGGTCCATGCTCACGTGGTACGCGCCTGGAAGAACATCCTCTTTGCTGCCAACAAGAATGAATACTGGCAGCGTGATCCGAAGGGCGAATACAAGAAGCTCCTGGATCAGGACGCTATCACGAAACTGGTTGGCAGCCCGGCCACCATTCAAACGTTCGCGGTCGATTCGTATGGCAACCAGTTCATTGCAATAGAGAATGAAGCAAAGCAGACTGCGCTCCTGCGTCGCAACGCTGCTGGTAAACTGACGGTCGATCTGAACTTCAATCAACTGCCTGAGTTCACCAATATTACGAGCTTGGTTTCTACAGGTGAATCTTCACTGCTGGCACACTCCACCAGGGGAGATACCACCTACATCCTGTGTTTGCAGCAGAAGAAGATGATTGGCACTCTGCCCATGGGGCCAGTGAAATCTCTTGTCTACGACAATGTTGACCGACTCTATGGCATCAACACCACTGACAAGAGCATTGTGGTACTCGATCATCCCAAAGGGAAGCTGGAACGATTCAGAAAGAAATTCGAACTCCCTCCGAAGGGCAAAAGCTATTCACTGGAGGAAAGCTTGACATACCAGACGCTTCCTGTCGATGGTCTAGCCTTTCATTCTGCCTCCAACCAATTCGCCGGCTTGACTGATCAAATTGGTCAGGAAGGTGCTGGGTTTGCTGTCGTTCCCTACTCAGTGGGAGGCGTGGTTAACCCTGTCAACGAAGCCCCGCTCCCTTTCACTGTTGCCCCGGCTTTCTCCAACATCACATGGGCCGGCTGGGAACCGGTGAACGAGAAAGGGATTGCAGTACCTCTTCGTCCTGTCGTTCTCACCCATGCCAACGACCAGAGTGGCCGAACATTTGTCGGCACCCAGCATGGTGTGATCCATGTCTTCCCCAACAAGCCCGATGTCAAGCAGACCAAGGTATTTCTCGATATCCAGAAGCTCGTCAATTACAACGATAACAAGAACGAAGAAGGCCTGCTTGGCCTCGCCTTCCATCCCGACTATAAGAAGACCGGCGAGTTCTTCGTCTACTACACCAAAAAGCCGGGCCTGCTCTCCGTCATTTCACGCTTCAAGGTCAGCAAGGATGATCCGAACCAGGCTGACCCCGCTTCCGAAGAAGTTCTCCTCACTATCAAGCAGCCCATGTGGAACCACAACGGTGGCACCCTCGCCTTCGGCCACGATGGCTACCTCTACATTGCCATGGGCGACGGGGGCGGCGCGAACGACATGTTCAGGAACAGCCGCAAGATGGATACCTTCCACAGCAAGATTCTTCGCATTGATGTGAATACCAAAAGCGATGGCAAGCCGTACGGCATCCCCAAGGACAACCCGTTCATCGATAACAAAAAAGCCTATCCCGAAATCTACTGTTATGGCATTCGCAATGTCTGGAGGCTCTCCTTCGACCGTAAGACCGGCCAGGGCTGGTTCGGCGAAGTCGGTCAGAACCTCTACGAAGAGATCAATCTCCTCGAGAAAGGCGCAGATTACGGCTGGAACCTCCGCGAATCGTTCCACCCCTTCGGTGCAGCCAGCGTTGCAGCCAATGACAAGATGGTCGAACCGATCTGGGAATACCACCACGACATCGGCAAGTCGATCACCGGTGGTCATGTCTATCGAGGCAAAGCTTTACCTGAACTCGATGGCAAATACTTCTACGCCGACTACGTCTCTGCAAAGATCTGGGCACTGACTTATGACTTCGACAAGAAACGAGTCGTCGCCAATCAGGAAATAGGCAACCGGGGCCTACCCATTATGTCGTTCGGCGAAGACGAGGACGGCGAACTCTACCTCCTCACCTTCTCCGCCCAGGGCCAGGGCATCGACCGCATCGTGCGGAAGAAGTAACCCCCAATCTCGTCCCCGGCCTCGGGCCGGGGATGCACTGGTGGCCAGCCTCCGGCTGGCAGCGACAAAGTGATGTCGCCACTTTCCTGCAATAAAGAGAAGCACGCTCACGATTGCAGCCTGCCAGAGGCAGGCATGCAGTGCGTCCCCCGGCGGAGCCAGGGGACGAGTATGACGAGCATCCAGACGTTACTCCCGCTTTAAATCAATCACATATGCCGTGGCATTCGCGTTGGCTGTATACACAAACCGGCCATCGGGGGAGATGGACAGATCACGGATGGAGACATCCGTTTCGCAGATTTGCGTCTCCTTGCCCGTCTCCACATCCCACACCCGCACTGTGCCATCGTCGCCGGAACTGAGGAGCGACTTGCCATCGCTGGTGTAGGCGAGTGCTGTCACCAGGCCGAGGTGGCCTTGTAGTTCCTTCTCGATGCGCAAGTCTGGCAGGGAATACAGGCAGATCGATTCGTTCAGCGTCGCCACGGCTAGTTGCTTGCCATCAGGATGGGCAGCAAGAGCAGTGCCACCGACCTGGGTCACGCCAGCTTTCGCAGGCTTTGCCAGATCCCAGAGACAAATGCGACCATCCTGACCGGAACTCTTCCAATCAACGCCGGTTACCGCCAGCAGTGTACTGTGGGGTACAAAGGCGAGCGATTCCACGGTACACCCTTCGGTGGCGCCGGGGATCAGCAACTGGATGTCGTTGCTAGGCAGTTTCAGGATAAAGACATACCCATCCGTGCTGCCACCCGTCGCCATCCGTTTGCCGTCAGCATCGACGGCCATCGTGGTGACACGGGTGTTATGATCGTGGGTCTGGCCAAGCTGTTTGCCTGTCTTCGTATTCCAGAAGAAGACCCGGCCATCATCGTGACCACTCGCCAGTTCCGCTTCGCCATGTTGGTAGGTGATGGCGGTGGCCAGGCTGGGCATGTTTTCGATCGTATTGCGTGGCTGGCCGTGCTGGGTGTCCCAGATATGGACGCTGTTGCCACCCAGGATAGCTGCTACTTCGTCCTGCTTGGGAGAGAGCTTGATGCGGGAGGTATGCGTGCGATCAGCCGTCGTCTTGAGGATGTTCTCTCCGGTTGCGACATCCCAGAGCACCAGGCGACCATCGGAACCACCTGAGATCAGATGTTCGCCGCTGGGGGTGAACGCCAGGTGGGTGACTTCGCCGATATGGCTCTTGAGCTTTCGAAGTACCTTCCCCTGAAACGGATCCCAGAGCCAGATGGTGGCGTCGCTGTCGCTGCTGGCCAGGATCGATCCATCCGGTGAGAAGGCCAGGGTATGAACCTGGTCTGCCTGGCCATTCAGGATGAAGATCTGTTCTCCCTCCTGGGTGCTCCAGAGTCTGCAGGTGGTATCCCAGCTCGAGGTGGCGAAGTAGCGTGTGGTTGGATGCCAGCTGATGCCGGAGATACGATCGGTGTGCCCTTTGAGCTTGCCGATATCCATGCCATGCACCACATCGTACAGGCTGAGCTGACGGTTCTCCCGTCCGACGGCAAGCTTGTGGCCATCGGTGGAAAAGCCCAGCGTACTGACGGGGCTGTTATCCTGTGTCCATTCACGCACCATGCTGGTGCTGGCAGTGTCCCAGAGTCTGACCCGGCCATCATCATGGCCGGTGGCCAGCATCGAACCGTCTACACGGAAAGCGAGTGCTGTCACCCATGCTGGTTGCTTGATGGATTTGATCGACGTGCCTGCGCCGGCGTTCCAGAACGTCAGATCGTCTGCGGCGGAAGCCAGTGATGGTTGATTGCCCCCGAGGGCCCAGAGCATTTCGAGGTCGCTGAGGGATTGATGCTGCTGTTCCCGCCCTTCCTTGGTGTTCCACTGGCGAAGAATGCCCGGCTCTTCAACTGTCCAGGTGGTGCCGTTCCAGTGAGACAGCAGGGCCAGGAGGGCGCCTTCCAGGCGAAAGCGTGGATCGCCCAGCACCCGAACGACGCGTGCTGGCAGTTTCCACCCTTTGAGCGCCTGTAATTCCTGGCTGACACCATTGGACATGTATCTTCCCTTCGTACCGTTCGACTTTCGCACCTGTTTTCAGCATGATAAACTCTACCTGAAAGTGTCAGCCAGAGCATCCCTAAATCCAAGAAACTTCTTGCCCAGGTAGAACGTTCATGCTGAGTGTATCAATTGCCAACCAGCAGGAAGCCCTTGAACTCGACTTCGCCCGGATCAAAGCCGTGGCCCGCGCTGTTCTGGCTGGTGAAGGCATCAGCGATGGTAAACTCACTATCGCCTGCATGACCGATCCAGCCATCCATGTCCTTAACAAGCGATTCCTGGAACATGATGAGCCTACAGATGTCATCACCTTCCCCTACAGCAGCAAGCCCCTGCATGGCGACCTGGCCATCAGCACCGATACGGCTGTCTCTGCCGCCACCGAACGAGGCCACTCTCCCGCCGATGAGTTGTTACTCTACGTCATCCACGGCATCCTGCACCTCTGCGGCTACGACGATACCAGCGACAAAAAGCGGAAAGCCATGAAAGAACGCGAGGC
>CAYPJB010000103.1:0-12024 GCA_964410845.1 uncultured Bacteroidales bacterium
AATGGTTTGGCACGAACAGTCAACATCACGACATCTTCGTGGCTTTGCTTGCCTGCCACCAATTCTCGCCGACGAAGTCTGACCCGGTAGTTCTCCAGTCGTTCCAGCGATTGATGAGCATTACTCAGGATTTCGCGTAACTTGGCAGCACGAGCAGGTTCGATGGGGTTGATGTTTTGGGCAGATGCGAGTTCAGTAAATGAGGCGATGCCTGCGAGCAGGATACCTATCGCCAAGAAGCGGATAACACCAACCATGGAGGCACTCCCTTGCCTTGAGTGGGCGGATACTGGCAGAAAAGGGAAAATCGTGCAAGGGCAGTCATGGCGTGTATTCTTGTTCGACTTCAATCCGTGGGCATGTTATCTTGACAGTTCATCGGTCATCTTTGGATGGAAACATGCTCACGATTTTCCTGGCTCTTCTGTTAAATAGTGATCCACTGCCTCTGCAGTACGCTGGCATTCCGCTGCTGGATCTGGATGCAGAGACACAACGTCAGACAATCGTCGATAAGGAGGCCCGACAGTATCTAGGTCATCCGACGACAGTATTGCTCGAAGACAACAAGACGATGCTGACCGTTTATCCGAAGGGACATGGCAAAGGGGCGATCCAGTATCAGCGGAGCAGCGATGCAGGGAAGACCTGGAGTGGCAGATTGCCTACGCCCGCGAACTGGAGTACCTCACTTGAAACTCCGACAATACATCGTGTTGTGGATGCCAATGGGAAAAAACGACTGATCGTCTTCTCCGGTCTTTATCCTGCTCGCATGGCAAAATCAGAGGACGATGGTGCAACATGGTCGCCACTGGAACCAATAGGTAATTGGGGTGGCATTGTTGTCATGGGGAGTGTGGTGCCACTCAAAACTCCCGGCCATTACCTGGCATTTTTTCATGATGATGGCAGGTTCTTTCGTGCCAAGGGGAAGTCAGAGGGCGTGATGACTCTCTTTCAGACCCGATCAAGTGATGGTGGGATGACCTGGTCGGAACCCGAAACAATCTATGCTTCCAAAGACGTACACCTGTGCGAACCAGGTGCAGTCCATTCACCGGATGGAAAACAACTGGCTGTATTGCTCAGAGAGAACCGCCGCAAGAAGGAATCGCACATCATCTTTTCAAATGATGAAGGCAAGACCTGGAGTAAGCCTCGCGAAATGCCACGTGCCTTGACAGGAGATCGGCACACGGCCAAGTACACGCCCGATGGCAGGCTTTTCATCTCTTTCCGCGACATGGCTGAAGATTCCCCGACGAAGGGTGACTGGGTGGCATGGGTCGGCAGCTATTCAGATTTAGTCAATGGTAAACCAGGACAGTACCGGATGCGTTTGAAGGATAATCATAACAAATGGGACTGTGCTTATCCCGGCGTCGAAGTATTGCCTGATGGAACCATCGTAACTGTAACCTATGGCCATTGGCTACCTGGTGAGCCGCCTTACATACTGGCAGTTCGATTGACACTGGCTGAAATGGATACACGTCTGAGTAAGATCGACAGGACAAAGCCATGAAGCCTCGCTGGATAACAGCTTGCCTGTTGAGCGCCATCCTGGTTGGCCTGGCTGTCTATGTCGCAACTACTGGTTGGTATGCGCTGCAATTTGGCTGGGCGAAACCCTGGTGGCTGCTGCTGCTTGGTATGCTGCCGCCGCTGGCAGTTTATGCCTGGCCGGTGCTGTACAACCTGGGAGGCTTCCGTCGCTTTCTGGTGTTGACGCTGAGACTGGGCCTGTTTACTTCCATCATCCTTGCGCTCGCAGAACTTTCTACCGTTCGCGAAGAAGAGGGGATGACGTTGCTGGTAGTTGTCGATCGCTCGTTCAGTATCCCCCAGGAGACCGCAGCCAATAGTATCCGGGATGCCCGTTGGGAACGACTGGTAGAGCAGATCAAGCAGGCAACGCGAGAACGACTGAAAGTACAGGATCGAGTTGGTGTCATCAGTTTTGCTGCTCGTCCTCGTCTCGAGTTTCCCGTCAGTGATATTCCTGAACTCAACATCCGCGACATTGGCAATGGTCTGGATCGCAACACCACTGATCTCGGCGCTGCCATCCGATTAGCGCTGGCATCTTTCCCCGAAGGTTCTGCACGTCGGGTGCTGCTCATCTCGGATGGTAATGAGAATCGTGGCGATGCCGAAGCTGATGCCCGGACAGCGAAACTCAATGGAGTGCCCATTGATGTCATTCCACTGAAGTACAAGTACGATGAAGAGATTCTGGTTGACCGTATTGATGTTCCCAGTGAATCACGCCCGGGGCAGGATATACCATTACGGGTGGTCGCTCGCAACTATGCAGGCCGACCGGTACCGGGCAAACTGCGCATCGTCCGCACCATGGGTGAAACGAGTGATCAGGCTGAGCAACGATATACACTCGATCCCGGCCTCAACGTGCTTTCTGTCAAGTGGCCTGCTCGATTCGGTCAGGGAGCAGGGCTGATCAATTATCGAGCTACCTTTATCCCTGATCGGCTGCCGAACGACAGGCAGGACAACAACGAAAGCTGGGCACCAGTGATGTTGACTGCCAATGGCAGACGAGTGCTGCTGGTGGTGCAGGACAAATCCCAGCAGACATATTTGCCCCTGATGCAGGCTCTCACTCGAGCGCCTGGGCCCAAGGGCGATCGTGTCATTGATGTATGGAACGCAGACACCTTGCCCGCTGATGATGATCAGGGCCGGCTGACGCTGTCGAATTACGATTCCATCATCCTGCTAAATGTTCCTTCAGAAGCAGTGCCTCGTGCCCAGCAGGAAGCCATTCGGAAGACGGTGCGAGATCAGGGCACAGGGCTCGTCGTCATTGGAGGCCCGGTGAGTTTTGGCGCGGGTGGCTGGCAGAACGAACCACTCGAGGAAGCTATGCCGGTAGATTGTGCCCTGCGGTCACGCAAGATTCAGGCCAAAGGTGGCTTGGCTCTCATCATGCATGCCAGCGAAATGGAGGAAGGCAACTTCTGGCAGAAAGAGATCGCCAAACTGGGTATCAGCAAGCTTAGCCCCATTGATGAGGTGGGAATTCTCTACTACGGCTATGGCATGGTGGCAGGCAGTAATAATGGTCACATCTGGCATGTGCCATTGCAGGAAGTGGGCGATGACAAGAACCGCAGCAAGATTCTCAGTGCTCTGGGCAGCATGCAGCCGGGCGACATGCCACAGTTCGATCCGAGCATGAAGATGGCGTACGATTCGCTGACAGAAGAGAAGCGAGGCATTGCCACCAAGCACGTTATTCTCATTAGCGACGGTGATCATGGATTGCTGACGGATAAGACACTACTCGACAAGTACAAAAAAGCACGCGTGACGATGACTACCATCGGCATCACGACGCATGGCCCCGCTGCCCAGGCCGCACTTGCTGAACTCAGCAAAGCTACCGGCGGCAGGCACTATGCCGTCGATGACCCTAAGAAATTGCCGAGTATCTACGTCAAAGAGACACGCATTCTCAACCAGAGTTACCTGTACGAAAAGGGCTTTCAGCCTCGTATCACCAGTGAACTGGGCGATCCGTTCCGCGAATGGACAAAGGCATTTCCTACACTGTTTGGGTTCGTTCGTACCAGTCGGAAAGAATCGAACCTGGTGCAGGTGCTGATGCAGGCGCCGTTGGCCGGTGAAGAGGAGAACCCCATCTATGCTCAATGGCAGTATGGCCTGGGGCGATCTGTAGCGTTTACCAGCGATGCCATGGGAACCAGCAACGGATGGGCACGTGATTGGGTGCAGAATCAGCAGACGTTGTATGGCGAATTCTGGACGAAGGTTGTCGACTGGTCGATGCGCAACCTGGATGATTCAGGCATCTCACTCATGTCCCGTTACGAGAATGGAAAGATGCGCGTTACTGTCATTGATAATCGTGACCGCGAAGCACGGGCACAGAAACCACTGGGCACCATTAAAGCGACTGTTGGTTCGAGTGGCAGCAGCGAATCGAAGGAGATGACGCTCGAGCCTGTCTCGGCAGGTGTGTATGAATCCAGCATCGAAACCACGCAAGCCGGCAACTACTCGGTGGCAGCCAGCATGGTTGTCCCCGATAAAGATGGACCGGGCGGGATGCGATCAGTGATCGTTGGACGCGGGGCGATGGCAGTGCCTTACTCGCCGGAATTCGCAACTGTCGAAGATAACACCGGCCTGCTGGAGCGTCTGGCCCAGGTAACCGGTGGCAGGGTATTCGATGAAAAGAACTTCGGCAAAGAGAATCTTTTTCTGCATGAAGGCAGCTATGCCCGACGGTTGCAACCGATCTGGCACTGGCTACTCTTTGCCGGGGCGGTGATGCTGGTGCTGGATGCAGCACTGCGGCGCATCTCGGTTGATCCTGCGATTATTGCCCAGCGAACCAGGAAGATGATGCAGGAAATGCGCGGGCCAAAGGAACTGGCCGAGACCTCGCAGGAGTATCTGGGTCGACTGAAGAAAGGAAAAGCTGACGCAGGGGTGCCGGTGAATCAGCCGATCGTCACTGGAGATGTATCGACAAGGCGGTTTGAAGCCCCAGCAGAGTTTGTTGCAGTGGAAGAGAAGCCTGCTGCATCGCCAACTTCTACAGCACCGTTGAAAACTTCTGCAGAGCAGCCGAAGGAAGCCGATGACTTTGCTGCAAGGCTCATGAAGGCCAAGCAGAAGGCACGTGAGGAGATGGACCAGCAGAAGGATGGTTAACCTCTACCCATCACAGGCTACAGGATGCAAGATAGGTGATATGCACGATCTCATCCTCGGTACCGCTGGCCATATTGATCACGGAAAGACCTCGCTGGTGCGAGCTTTGACGGGCATCGATTGCGACCGTCTGCCTGAAGAGAAGGCCCGAGGCATCACTATCGATATTGGTTTTGCTCACCTGACCTTGGGCGACTTACGCCTGGGTATCGTCGATGTCCCTGGCCATGAACGGTTCATCAAGAACATGCTGGCTGGAGCGACCGGCATCGACATGGCCATGCTGGTGGTTTCAGCGAAGGAATCGATCAAGCCACAGACCGTCGAGCATTTGGAAATCCTGAAACTGCTGGGTATCAAACAGGGTGTCATCGCACTGACGATGTCCGATCTAGTGGATGAGACGACTCGGGAAGTAGTCGAACTCGAGGTGCGTGAACTGGTACAGGGAACTTTTCTGCAGGATGCTCCCATCATCGCTACTTCTGCAATCACTGGCATGGGTATCGATGAACTGAAAAGTGCACTGTTGCATGCCGCCCAGCAGGTTACGCTTACTACTGAAAAGCCCTGGTTTCGCCTGGCGATTGATCGTGCCTTCACGGTGCAGGGGCATGGCACGGTGGTAACGGGTTCGGTCACTTCCGGTTCGTGTAAGGTAGGTGATGAAGTAGTCTGGCTTCCGGGTGGCGATCTGGTCCGGGTACGATCATTACAGAATCACGATCAGTCGGTAGAGGAAATACATCGTGGCATGCGGGCTGCCATGAATCTGGCTGGTGTGAAGCTGGACGAAGTGCATCGTGGTCAGGAGCTGGCCACGCCAGGCTACCTGGTTCCATCGAAGGTGCTAACTGTCCGTCTCTACAACCTTCCGGCACTGGAACGTCCGCTCAAGCATCGGGCGCCGATACGTCTGCACATCGGCACCAGTGAAATCCTCGGTTCAGTGTCGCTGCTCGATTGTGATCAACTGGCGCCGGGAAGCTGGGGCCTGGCACAACTCTTTCTGGAAGAGCCGGCACTGAGCGTTTATGGTCAGCCTTTCGTGATTCGCAGCCCGTCAGCAACCACTACGCTGGGTGGTGGGCAGGTCCTGCAGGCGAATCCTGAGAAGATACGCCGCAGGCATTTCGAATTGCTCGAAAGAGTGGAAAAACTGTGGACGAGTACAACCATCCTGGAACGTGCGATGGAAGTAGCCTGGTTTGGTGGCAGGCAGGGTGTGACGGTGGCCGATCTGGTTCGTGGAGCAGGCATCTCGCCGAAGTCTGCGGAGCAGTGTATTCAGCAAGGCCTGGCGAACGGTACGCTGACTTCACTGGCCAACGCTTCAGGAAAAACGATCACGTTGCACGCCGATAGCGTGAAAGAGATTCAGGCTCGTGTACTTGCAGTGCTCTCGGATCTTCATGCTGCTCATCCGTTGATGTCTACGCACGATCGACAGAAAGTGCAGTCGCAACTTGCCTATCTCGGCGATGATGCCTTTGTACAGTCTGCTGTCGATGCCATGCTGCAGAGCAAAGTGCTTGTTGGTGATGGAAAGCGTATTGCGCTGGCAGAGCACAAACCCAAGCTCTCTGCAAATCAGCGTAGGCTGAAAGAAAAGATGATCGAGAGTTTCCTGGTAGCTCAGTTTCAGCCACCGGAGATTGCCAGCTTCGCCCCGCAGGCTGGTGGCAACGCTGCAGCCCTCCAGGACATTGTCGAGGTCTGCCTGGCGGAAGGTTACCTGGTACAGGTGGCGGATGGCATTTATCTGCATAGCGAGAATGAACTAGCCATGCGGAATAAAGTGAGAGCCGCGCTGCAGCATGGAGAAGGGCTGCAGGTAGCTGGCATACGTGATATCCTCTCTACCACCCGCAAATATGCAGTACCTCTTTGTGAATACCTCGACCGGATAGGTGTCACTCGCCGCGAAGGTGATTTACGATACCTGGCACCAGCAACAGAAGGAATGAAATGACAGCCAGTCTTCGAGATATGCCTGCGGTGCATGAGGTGTTGGCCAGCAGTTCCTTTTCCGGACTACTGGAGAAGTACCCTCGTAACGTGCTGGTATCAGTGCTTCGAACTCATTTGCAGGCATTGCGTGAAAAATTGCAAAGTGGTGCAGATATCACCTCTGAACTGGAGATGAATCGTCTGCATGAACGGGTTGGAGAGATGCTGGCTGAGCAAATGCAGCCTCGATTACGATCTGTGATTAATGCCACTGGGATATTGCTGCACACCAACCTGGGCCGGGCTCCGATGGCTGAGGAAGCGGTCGCTGCTGCCAGCATGGCTGCACAAGGTTATCTTAATCTTGAACTCGACCTGAAGACGGGCAAGAGATCGCATCGGCCTGATGCAGTTCGTGGCTGGCTGAAGCAACTGCTAGGCTGCGAATCAGCCACGGTGGTCAACAACAACGCTGCAGCGACTGTCATCGTGCTTCGGGCACTGGCACAGGGCAGGGAAGTCATCGTCTCCCGTGGCGAGTTGGTTGAGATCGGTGGCAGCTTTCGCATTCCGGAGATCATGGCTGTCAGTGGTGCTCTGCTCAAAGAAGTTGGTTCAACGAATATTACCCGCATTCGTGACTATGAGCGTGCCATCACATCCAACACTGCGTTGTTGCTTCGCGTACATTGCAGTAACTACCGCATCGAAGGTCATACCGAAGCACCTACACTTGATGAACTGATTGAACTCGGCAAGAGAACCGGGATACCTGTCGTGGACGACATTGGTTCTGGTGCTCTGACGGATATGACCGCCTGGGGTTTGAAAGATGAACCATTGGCATCAGCCAGTTTGCGTGCAGGTGCTGATCTGGTGATGTTCAGTGGCGATAAACTGCTCGGTGGACCGCAGTCGGGCATTATTGCCGGGGGTGCTGATCTGATCGAGATGATCGAGCGTGATCCCCTGATGCGAGCCTTCCGAGTAGACAAGATGACGCTTGCTGCCCTGGAAGCTACCTTGAGATTGTATCTCGATCCAGAAAAGGTTTTGCAGGCCATTCCCCATTTCCGCATGTTGGAGACGCCGCTGGCTGTCCTTCAGGAACGTGGCTATCTGCTGGCCCGTTATCTCGGGAATATCCCCGGGCTGCATGTTCATGTCACCAGTTGCGATGCTTACGTGGGTGGTGGTTCACTACCTGCCTCAGCAGTCTCCAGTGTTGTCTTGGCGGTAACGTGCGATCATTTGTCTGAGCAGGAACTGGCTCAGCGCTTGCGATTGCATCAGCCCGCCATCATGGGGCGTATAGAAGATGGAGCCGTGATGTTTGATCTGCGCAGCGTCTTGCCGGAGCAGGATTCGGTGCTGGCTGATGCTGTCCGGCAAGTGGTTGAACCGTCAGCGTGACCAGGGTATCTTGCTGGTATCCAGTTTGTAAAAGGTCTTCAGTTGTTCAAACACATCAGGGTAATGCTGTAACAGGGCGTTGGGTTTGTTGAAGTAGATTTCAGAAGCATAGGCGAAGAATTCGGTAATGCTTTCCCCTGCTGCCAATGGGAAGAATGGCCTTTTGTTGCCATCGATCAGTTCTCGATGTTTTTCGATGGCTGCGTTCATGATGTTCTTCCATCGGCTGCGTGCATTCATGCTTTCCAGCAGTGGCACGCCATCGACGCTGTTATCGAGGAAATCAAGCTGGTGTGCGAACTCATGGATAACGACGTTTTCCCCTTCTTCCGGGTGCAAGGCATCGTGAATGACTTCATCCCAGGCAAGGATCACCGGTCCGCGGTAGACAGCCTGTCCTTCAGCGGGCTTGTCGGGAATGAACGGATCATCAGTATTTTCGTCAGGCCGGGCAGTGGTAAATGCCTTGGGATAGACCAGAATCGTGGGTACCCGACCGTAATAATCATGCTCCATATTCAGGAGCAATAGTGCTGCCTGACTGGCAATGACAATCTGCGCTTCCGCGGTGATCTCGAAGCCACCACATCCCTCCCAGTACTTTTCTGAGATAAAAACACGGGTAATTTCGCGGAGCCTGGTTTGCAAATTGGGTGTCAGGTTGTGGTATAGCCTGACTTGATGGAGAGCAGCGAGTTCAGGTTCCTTCCAGGGGACCTGGAGGAGTCGGCGGCGGCGACGCTGTTGAAACCACTTGATAATCATCACATCATCATACTCAAATGCAAGCAGGCGATGCAGAAGCATCGCCTGTCATTTATCAACTGTCGTGCTTATGGAATGGGGAGCATCCAGAAGTCGCGTGGGCTTCGGAGGTAGGGGTGCCACTGGAAGCCTTCGCCCTGGCCATTGCCGTTGCCACAGCCACGCTTGGCCCAGGGGTCTGGTGGTATAGGACGCTGACAAGCAGGGTAGAAGCAGTGGCCACTGTACTTCGACTGGTTGCAACCATGACAGGCCTGAGGGCAACGAGGAGCAAAGCTCTGTGCGCTCGCCGTCCCGGCAGTAGCAGCCAATCCGAGCATTGCTGCCATTACGATGATGACTGAACGCATGAGTATCCCTCCGTTGGAAAGCGTTCGTGATGTTGTGTAGCACACTCATCGTCTCGGTTGTCATCTGAAGATGATGCAGCAAACGTCAACTCGTGCAAATTGGATGCTGGTCGCCTTGCAGACTCGCCACCTTGAACATAACGTCGTTAAACCGGAATGCTGTTACAACAGGCATTGATCTTGAACAAAAAAAGACAGGCTTTGGTTTGACAACGGCTGTTGAGAAGATGTAGTGCCTGTCTGGGTTAAACGGTGAGACGGATACTTGACCTTGTGTAAATCCCCCATTTTGGTAAAGGGGACAGCGTAGAATGGAGTGTCGATTCAGGAGAGCGATGATGCACTGGACAACTTTAGCCGTTTGTGGACTGTTGGGAATAACCTTCAGTGCAACGCTGGCACAAGCACCCGCTCAACCTGGGCAAGCCCAGCCTGCTGCACCCCAGCAACCAGTGATGACGCCGGAACAGCAGAAGACGCTCGACAGCATCCTGAGCACATGGGAAACGGATGCGAAGAATCTTCAGGCGCTGTTCGTCAGCTTTGCCATCGAAGAAGTGGATGCTGCGTTTCCTACACCGAAAAAGTCGTACGGCGAAGCCAAGGTACTCAAGATGCCTACTGGCCAGTATGGCTTACGATTAGAGATCTTTGAACTGGATAAGAATGGTGCTCCGGTACCAACCCAGATCAAAAGCAAGTATGTTTGCTCGGGAACCTGGCTCTACAACTTCGACATCCCTGCCAAAACGATCTTTTATCAGCAGCTCAACAACGTCAATATGCGGCCTGATGATGGCCCCTTTGCTTTTCTTTTTGGAATGAAGGCGACGGATGCCAACAAACGCTTTCGCATGAGCCTGGTGCAGGAAGACCAGTATTATCACTGGCTACGCGTGGAAGCCATGACCGATCAGGATCGCAAGGATTTTACCATGGCCCAGCTGGGAGTGGTGAAGGATGCTTATCCAACATGCCCTAAGGGGTTTCCAGCACAAATCATGTACCGCGACCCGGCCAGGAACTTGAAGACCTGGGTCTTCAAGCAGGTCATTCGCAATGATTTGTCCAAGGTCACCATGGCTGATTTCAGCGTTGAAGCTGAGAAGAAGGCAGGCTGGCAATTCCGGGCTGCACCATCTCAGACATCACAAACACCTGCTAATGCAGGACAGGTCTTGCCTGCCGGTGCGAACGTGCCGCCTCGCAAGTAATACACTATGAATCTTGATGGCAAGATTTGCTATTGTTTCCACGTCAGCAGAAGGAAGCTCGTCAACTTCTGCAAGCGAGAGCGTCCTCAGGTTGCCAGTCAGTTGTCGGAGTGCGGTGGAGCGGGTACAGGATGCGGCTGGTGCATCCCGTTTCTCAAGAAGATCTTCAGTGAATATAGAACCGGGCTGGAGGCTCCCGAGCTGGATGCGCTCACACCTGAAGAATATGCCCGTCAGCGGGCTGCTTATATTAAAGGAGGAGGCGGCGTTCCTGCCCCGGGTGCTGAACCGTTGTCGGATGGTGACCCATGCCAGAACCCAACATGATACCGTTGCAGTATCATCCCCGTTACAGTGACGATGTGATTCTGTCCAAGGCTACCAGTTTCTATGAATTAATGCAGCAGAGAAGAACGGTTCGTCATTTCTCCAGTCAACCTGTTGACCGTGCCGTGATCCAGGCAGCTATCGCCACCGCAGGCACCGCTCCCAGTGGTGCCAACCTTCAGCCCTGGCATTTTGTTTCTATCAGCGATCCTGAATTGAAGAAGAGCATTCGACGTGAAGCAGAGGTGGAAGAGCGGGAATTCTACACCCAACGAGCACCTCAAGAATGGCTGGAAGCCCTGGCGCCGCTGGGCACTGATGCCAACAAACCCTTCCTGGAAGTGGCACCGTGGCTTATTGCCTGCTTTGTGAAGCCCTATGCTTACAAAGCCGATGGCACTGTACTCAAACATTATTATGCTGTGGAATCTGCAGGTATCGCTGTTGGCATGCTGATCACCTCTCTGCACCAGGCAGGTCTGGCAACGCTAACTCACACTCCCAGTCCTATGAAGTTCTTGAATACACTTCTCAACAGACCGCCACACGAGAGACCATTTGTACTTCTCGTTGTAGGACATGCAGAACAGGGGGCATTGGTGCCTGACATCTTCCGAAAGCCATTAGACGAGATCGCTACTTTTGAGTAAGTCGATCAAGTGTCCTTTCTACATTAATGAAGTTGCGCCTATGAAATAATATTAGTTATTTGGAATAAAATTGGCATACATGATGCCAAAGTTCTTCTGGCACAATCGTTAAAAACTGCCCATCTTGTTTTGTTGGCTAGTCGTGCCCATTTTCACACATAACCTAGGCCATTCGCGGGTGCAGGATGGACTGTCTACCCCACTTGTTTTTCAC
This sequence comes from uncultured Bacteroidales bacterium, assembly GCA_964410845.1. GTDB lineage: Bacteria > Planctomycetota > Planctomycetia > Gemmatales > HRBIN36 > JAEUIE01. The sequence goes on from CAYPJB010000103.1 coordinate 11,591, forward strand.
CTTGTTATGAAGAGGATTGTTATGAAGTCTTTGAAGCTGTTCGCACTGGCAGTAGCCGTCGTTGGTATGATCACTGTGGAAGCACAGGCTGGTGGTCGTCGTTCACGTGGCTGCCAGGGTGGTAGCTGCGGTACCACTGTCAGCACATGCAGCAACGGTACTTGTGGCACTGCTGTCGCCAGCACTCCCGCCACGAAAACCACCCCAGCCACCGAAACCAAGAAGGCTGAAACCACTGTAACAGCCAGCACCACTCAAGCAGCCACCTGCGGCACTTGCTCCAGCAGCAATTGTTCAACCGGTCGTAGCCGTAGCCGTCGCTGCCGCTAGTTTTTCAGCCAGGCACTTTCTTCATACAACAAATTGTGTACGAAGAAGGAGCCTGGCATGTTTTCGCTTTGTGTATTGTTGCTTTCAACGCTTCCCCAAGCTGA
>CAYPJB010000104.1:0-11890 GCA_964410845.1 uncultured Bacteroidales bacterium
ATCCTGTCGATGGCCAGCTCTATACCCTGGGCATGTTCGCCTGGGCTGGTAATCAAACGGTGCCTGGTGGTTTCTATCGAGTCCGCTATACCGGCAAGCCTGCCGATCTGCCAATAGGTCTTAAAGCCAAGTCTGGTGGAGTGGAAGTGACCTTCACCGATCCGATTGATCCTTCGAGTGCTGCAGACATCAAGAACTACGAAGTCACCGTCTGGGGGCTCCTACGCAGCAAGAACTACGGTTCCAAGCATATCAATGAACATGCACTGGCGTTATCGAAGGCAGTACTTATGCCCGATGGGAAAACGATACGACTGGAGAGTAAGGAATTGGCACCCACCTGGGGAATGGAGATCAAGTATCGTCTGAAAGGAACCGATGGCCGTGCCATTGTTGGCACCATTCACAACACCATTCATGCTATCAACGAAGCTTCTGAAACAAAGCCCATTAAGGTCTTCATCCTTGCTGGGCAATCAAACATGGAAGGACAAGCGGTCGCAGATCTCGAAGGCAAAGATTACAACCAGGGAAAAGGAACGCTGAAGGCTCTGTTGAATGACCCGAACAAGGCACCGCTGGTGAAACACCTGCAGAACGCCAACGGAACCTGGACCGTTCGCCCTGATGTCTGGGTTCGCTATCAGCGCGACAAGAAGCCACTACTGGCTGGTCCACTCACCATGGGCTTCAGTGTCTATGGCGGCAATCACCATTTTGGCCCTGAACTGCAGTTAGGCCATGTCCTCGGCGATCATTTCGATGAGCAAGTGCTTCTCATCAAGACTGCATGGGGCGGCAAGAGTTTGTACAAGGACTTCCGCCCACCCAGTTCCGGCGGCCAGGTGGGCCCGTACTACACCAGGATGATGAATGATGTTCGGCAATCGCTTCAGAACCTGCGATCGGAGTTTCCCAGTTACCAAGGGCAAGGCTACGAACTGGCAGGGTTTGTCTGGTATCACGGCTGGAACGATGGGGTCGAACCCAAAACAGCAGTGCCTGAATACGAACAGAACCTGGTCAATCTCATTAAGGATGTTCGAAAGGACTTGAAGTCTCCCAACCTTCCAGTGGTCATTGGGGAACTGACTGGCCCGTGGGTGGAAGCACCGGGTGCCTGGGCCAAGTTGCGGCACGCCCAGGCCGCAGCCGCCCTCCGTCCCGAATTCAAAGGGAATGTCGTGTTCGTCGAAACACACGACTTCGTGCGACCAGCCAGCGAATCCCCCAACCCCACCCACGGTCACCACGAGTTTGGCAATGCGGAAACCTATATCCTGGTCGGCCAGGCATTAGGCAAGGCGCTGATCTCAATCGCTCCCAACTCTGGCAAGAAGTGACCTAATAGTGTTTGCCAGACAAAGCTGGAACGGTACACACTGCGAAGCAGAATGGTCCTGATCTGCCCAGCAAAAGAACCTTACGATTAAGGCTGGATCTTACTTCGATATCGCATTCTTGTAAATGATGCCATCCTTCATGATGACAAGGAAGTTTGTCCTGGCATCGTCTACCAGCTTGATATTCTTGAGCGGATCACCATCCACCAGGAGGAGATCGGCTAGCGCACCTTCTTCCACAACTCCCAGTCTTCCGGGGTAAGGGCTGCGGAGCCCGGAGAGTGCAAGTAATTCGGCATTTTCCCTGGTGGCCATGCGTAACACCTCTGCAGGTGAATACCATTGCACCATCTTGGACAATTGTTGTCCCTGCCGAGCAGCGTTCTGGGCACTGAACAAGGTATCCGTTCCCCAGGCAGTTTTGATCTTGTACTTTCTCGCAAGACGGTAGGCCGTATCGGTGCCTTCAAACATCGTGAGTTGTTTGATCCGGTTCGGCGAACCTTCAGCATGTGCAGAAGGACCATCATTGGTAAAAGGCTGCAAACTCCACCAGATCCCATTCTCTGCCATCAGCTTTGCCGTTGCATCATCCAGAAGCTGCCCATGTTCGATGCACTTGACACCGGCTTCAATACTCTGACGGACTGCTTTGGGAGTGTAGGCATGTACTGCCACGTATGTTCCCCAATTCTCCGCAGCTTGAACCGCTGCTCGCAGTTCGTCCAAGCTATATTGCGTAACATCCAGTGGATCGTAATTGGAAGAGACACCACCACCAGCCATCATTTTGATTTGAGATGCCCCAAGGGCGAGTTGCTCCCGAACCCGCTGTCGAACTTTATCAGGACTATCAGCAATGGCCGCTGCTCCCACCCTTTCGCTGAAGGTGAAATCTCCCGGCCGGGCTGGCAGATCGTTAGGTAATCTGAAATCACCATGACCACCACTTTGCGAAACAAAAGCACCACTGGGCCAGATCCGGGGTCCTTTCACATAGCCTGAATCAATACCTTTTTTCAACCCTAGAACAGGACCACCCATATCTCTAACACTTGTAAAGCCACGCATTAACATGTCATCTGCCGCTTTGACTGCTGCAACATTGATGAAGCCAATATCTCCCGCCAGTATCTGAGGTTGAGAAAGAGTGGCAAACATGATGTGCGTGTGTGCATCTATCAGTCCGGGCATCAAGGTTTTACCCCCGCCCTGGATGATCCGGGTATCTCCTCGACGATCTGTTGCTATTGGCGATTCTGCAATCTTTTCAATCTTGTTGCCACGAATCAGAACGTTTCTGGCGGAGGTTAATTCCCCTTTATTCACGTCGAGAATCCGAACATTTTCAAAGAGGATAACCGTTGGCGATACTGCCTCCTGGGCTGTCACAGGCTGAATGAACAGAAACAGTGTTACAGCATAGCACGTTATCAATTGCTGCATGGATACTCCTTCTCGCATGGAATGGGCTACGTGCTGACTAGAGAAAAACGCATGTAGTTCAGATAATCTATTGGTCCCATCAAGAATAATTCCAGTAATGTCGGATGGAAGGAGATCGACTATTCACCGTTGCCAATTTCTCACTTGTAGATTCTGGACTGTAATTGTGCTGGAAATCAATATCCACAGCAGGCTCACTGGGGAGACACAACGTCAATCACCACAACAATTCCAAGCCCAAGATGGGAAACTACAATTGCACGATCACTCATTCCCTGCAAACCCTGGTGAACCTGATTGTTCTGTAGATATTTTTTTATATCGTGGCGGATCAAGTCACACTTTTCAACTACTCCCCTTGTCAAGTTAACTTACCTGGGAGTCTTCGATGAAACGGATCTTTAATCTTCTTTCGAGCAAAACCAATTTGCAGGCTGTCAAGTCACGTCATGCGAGACTATCAGTTGAATCTCTTGGGGATCGCATCGTGCCAGCTACAGGCATTTTGCGAAATGCCCTGGGTATAGTCACCATTGAAGGTACGGCCCTGGATGATTCATCAACGGTATCTGTTTCAGGCAAGGATGTATCCATCAGCTTGAACAATACCTCAGCGACATTCCCCCTTGCCAAGGTACGTGGCCTGGTATTCAAGGGTCTCAATGGCAACGATTCGTTTACCAATAACAGCAGTATTGCTGCCACGGCTTATGGTGGCAATGGCAACGATGTGCTCACCGGTGGTGCAGCAGCTGATGCACTCTTCGGTGGACTTGGCGATGATCGCCTCACTGGTAATGGTGGCAACGATCGGCTGTCAGGTGAAGCTGGTGATGATCGTCTTCTGGGCAACCTGGGTAATGACCAACTTCGTGGCGGCAGTGGTAATGATGATCTCAACGGTGGATCAGGCAATGATTCACTCTTTGGTGAAGACGGCGATGATCGCCTGACAGGTGATCTCGGCGTGGATCGCGTGAGCGGGGGCCGCGGTCGAGACTCCTCGATTCGCGATAGTCAGGACAACTTCGACGATAGCGACAGCTCTGAAGGAATTCAACAAGTTGATGGACTGGTCAAAGTCGAAGGCACTATCACAGCAATCAATGGGGACAGCGTTACGATTCAGACTGCAGCTGGCGTTGATGTTCAATTCATGGTGACCGCAACAACTGTTCTGGAAAAGAACGGCGTACATGTAGTGTTCAGTGCCTTTTCCGTCGGCGATACAGCTGAAGCCAAGTTTGATGCTGTTTCCAGGAATGCTTACAAACTGGAATCAGGGGAAGATCCAGAAGATAACGGTGGTGGCAACCAGTCTGGCCAGTCGAAAGTGGAGGGTCTGATTACTGCAGTTAACGAAAGCAGCATTTCGATTCGCCAACAGAATGGCACTATCGTGACTGTATTGGTTGACGCCAACACGAAGATCGAACGCAATGATCTGCATGTTCCACTGAATGCTTTCCAGGTCGGTGATCGTGGCGAAGCACGCTTCGATGCTTCAACGATGCTGGCCAGCAAAGTAGAAGCAGTAGGTTAATAGCAACCACACTAATATAGCACGGCACGATGAATCGCATCGTGCCGTTGTCGATTGAAAGACTCGATTGGCAGCTTTCACAGAGAGTTAAGGCAATAACGAGACCTGACTGTCTCAGCAAAATATGGAGATTTCCCGTGATGAAACCATCGCAACTATAATGAAGGATGTGTAACAACAGTGGTGCTATTATCACCGGAGTTGGGCATGTCTAAGGATGAAGCGGATTTCCATGCCAGTGCCGCTTCCGATCGTTCATTGCTGGTGGAGTTGCATCGCGGGCAAGATAATGCAGCTACACAATTGTATCTGCGCTATGCTGACCGACTTCGCAGCCTTGCCAACAAGCAGACTGCCAGTGATCTACGATCACGCATCGATCCGGAAGATATTGTTCAGTCAGTATTTCGGACGTTTTTTCGCCGGGCAGCCGAAGGGCATTACCAGGTGCCTGAAGGCGAGGAACTATGGAAGCTTTTCCTGGTCATTGCTCTGAACAAAATACGCAGAACCGGTGCCTGGCATCATGCCGCCAAACGCGATAGCAGAGCGACTGTTGGTTCCGAAAACCTGCAGGAGGCAGGAGAATCGGCAAAGAACAACGATGAAAACTCGCTTATTGTCTTGAACCTGGTGATTGAAGAAACACTGGCAACCATGCCAGCTTCCACACGTGAGATCATCAAACAGCGCATCGCCGGTCATGATGTTCAGGAAATAGCTGAGCAGGTGGGCAGGTCAAAGCGATCTGTCGAACGTGTCTTGCAGGAATTCAGGGCCAAGTTGGGGGCCAGTCTGCTCGAGGAAGAATGAGCCATTCTGCTTTGTTGGAGAACTGGAAATGAGCGCAGCTCTGGAACTCGATAGTGTGATCGAATCATTCGAGAGACAGCGTGCGCACAGTCGGAGCGTACGGCTTCGTGATTTCCTCCCAGCCAACGATTCCGCCGAATTTTCAGCGGTATTAACTGAATTGATCCGTGTTGACCTGGAATACAGTTGGGATGAGGGAAAGCCCAAAAGCCTGGACGAATACCTCACTGAGTTCCCTACCCTGAAGCAAGATGAAACAGCACTAACCTCTATTGCTTTTGAAGAATATCGGCAAAGACAGAGAGCGGGTGAAACGCCGTCCGCTGCGGAGTATCACAGACGTTACCACATCTCTACACGTGATTGGCCGATTCCCGTAAGTGATACGGAACAGTATGATCAACCCACCTGGCAGCACTCGTTCGCCGAAATCGCATCATCATCGAAACATCAGGGGAGTGGCCATGTTCAGGAAGATACGGAAGTCGCCAAATTACCTCATGCAGGCAGCAGCTTTCTGGATTTTGTTCTGGAAGAAGAACTAGGCAAAGGGGCGTTTGGAAAGGTTTACCTGGCACGACAGAAGAGTCTGTCGAATCGGTTGGTTGCTATCAAAATAACTTCACGGAAGCAGCACGAACCACAGACGTTAGCCAAACTGCGACACACCAACATCATGCCTATCCATTCAGTGCATGAGGCACGTCACTGGCAAGCCATCTGCATGCCTTACCTCGGAAAGACCACGCTTGCTGATCTTCTGGGGAGTCTGAAGAAATTGCCAGTCCTTCCTGCTTCAGGGGAATGGTGGACTACCTTCATCGATAAAGATTCACCAGCCGCAGTTTATTGGAGCAAAACTACATACAGAGATGCCGTCTTGCATTTGATGGAGAAAATGGCAGCAGGGCTGGCCCACGCACATATGAATGGAATTGTGCACAGGGATATCAAACCGGCCAACATCTTATTGAGCAGAGACGGTGAACCGCTGTTACTCGATTTCAATCTGGCTATCGAAGTAGACCGGAGTGGATCTCTGGCTGCAATGGCTGGCACCTTACCTTACCTCGCACCAGAGCAATTGACAGCAACAGTCCGAGGTGAGAGGACAAATGGTTCCAAGCAAGCCGATGTGTATGCTCTGGGTTTGATTCTCTACGAACTGCTCAGTGGCCAGCGTGCATATCCACTGATAGAAGAAAAAACGTTGTTGGGCTACATCAGTGAACTGGCCAGGCAACGGCAACACTCGCCAGTATCGCTCCAGCAGTTACAGCCCTCCATCAGCCCTGCAGTAGCTTCTATTGTTGCCAAATGTCTGGCAGTCGATCCTGCACAACGGTATGCCGACGCACAGGAACTGCACGCCGATCTTCAGCGGCAACTGCAGCACCAGGTTCTGCTGCACGCACCTGATCATTCCATCATGGAACGCATGGGAAAGTGGCGACGCCGACATCCACAATTCATCGGACGAGGAGTACTGTTTCTTTGTCTACTGTTGGCTGTTCTGGCTGGTACTACAGCATATTATCGATTGCAGAGTGATCGCAAACTGACATATCAAACCAACTTTGCAGATACTATATCGAAGTTGCAGCGTGCAGAAAGGCTTGCAACCAGCATATGGCCTTCGCAATTGAAATCAGCATCTGATGGCTTGCAGCAGTTATTGCATCATGACATGGGTGAAGCCTACTTGACTGCAGAGCAACGTCTGCAATTACCAAAACTACTAGCACAAGGCTGGCTGCTGCATGCCAGGCTGCTCAAACTCCAGGCAGTGAAAACCAGTGATGTCAGTGAACAACAGAAGTTAAATGAACAAGCACTCCTGGCAAACACTCAGGCTCAGCTCTGGTGTGATCGGGCCGGTATGAAAGCACTTGGTCAATGGCAGCGTCACGTACTGAATCATGGGCCGTCATCTGAACTGCTGCAGTCACTACAAGTGGCATCACAGGACGCACTGAATCCCAGGGAGTTAGCGTTGCTTGCTAGTTCCCTCTTAGATCAGGCTCAATGGCAACAGGCAGCAACCATCATCAAAAAGATCATCGATCGAGAGCCAGGCTGGTCAGGAGCCTGGTTTCTCAATGGTCTACTGCATGTTCGTGGTGGACAATTGCAGGAAGCACTGCATGGTTTTGAAACGGCACTGGCACTGGAACCCGATGATCCCATCACCTTGCATTACCGGGGCAAAGTGCTTCTGCAACTCGGATTATTCGAAGCTGCATTGGCTGATTTCAATAAGGCATTGAAACTGGATGCTTCCCAGGTTGATCTGCTCCCCGACATTGCACTGGTGCAAAGGCAAACGAATGAACTACCTGCAGCGATAACCACGCTGAACCGGGTTTTACAGATAGCCCCTGAACAACAGCGCCTCTGGTTCCTTCGTGCTGATATCAAGCGACAACTGGGCGACCTGAAAGGAGCTGCTGAGGACCGGCGTCACGGGTTTACTTTGGAATCACGCAATGAAATTGAACAGGTGGTACGCGGGATAGCGCTTCGTGAAGAAGGCAAGCTGAAAGAAGCCTTGGCTGCCTATCAGACAGCTGAGCAAATTGCTCCCTACTACTTGCCTTCTATGGAAAATCAATCTGAAATATTGGGTGAACAAATGCAAAAGCCTGCGGAAGCACTCGCAGTACTCAATAGAGCAGTTGAACGTATACCCGAATCGAGTCAGCTGTATGCGGCCCGTGCTGTATACCATGCTCGACTTGGTAACCGCGATGCTGCCGTACAAGATGCCAAATCAGCATTGAAGTACGAAGCCTTACCTAAACCGTTGACGCTCTATCAAATTGGATGTGTCTATGCGCTAACCAGCAGGAAGCAGCCTGCAGATGCGTTCTCAGCTTTGGCTTATCTCACGCTTGCGCTGGAGAGACAGTTTGGCCAGGAGTACTTAAGCAGCGATCCCGACCTGAATCCGTTACGCTCTCGCCTTGATTTTAAGGACCTACAGAAGCGTTATGTAAAATAGTACCATTTTGCCCAGAATAAACCTGCTGCTCACAATTGTTCAGGATAAATTAATGTTAGTTGGCGGTTGATACACAGTTAACCTGCTCCTCAGAATATGCTGTGTTTAGATGTTGCTTGAGGAAATGAAATGCGCCGATCTATTCGATTGCTGTTCGAGAATCTCGAAGATCGACACACACCAGCAACGTTTGGTATTCCGCTGGCTGATCCGATGCATGCCACCATCAGTTTCGTCCCTGACGGTACCGATGTAGGTGGAACCCCAAGCAATCTGTTTGAAACCTTGAATCGATCGATGTCGAGTGTGCTTTGGCAGAATGAAATATTGCGAGCAGTTCAATCCTGGACGAGTGTAAGCAACATCAATGTTGGCGTGGTCAGCGATAATGGAGCACCGTTAGGAACTTCGACACCTTTAGACGGGACTGTTCCGTTTGGTACGATCCGCGTTGCGGCCAAGCCACTGGCAAGCAATGTCCTGGCCATTGGTATACCTCCCAACAATTTTGGGACCAGCAGTTGGGCCAGCGACATTATCTTCAACAGCCAGGCTGATTTGACTGCTCAACACACGGATATCTACACCGTGTTCCTGCATGAACTCGGGCATGCCTTCGGCATAGCAGGTTCAACCGATCGACGTTCCGCTATGTATCAGACAATACTTGGCAAACGCTCGGGAATAGCCGCCAGCGATGTTGCCGCCATTACTTCCCTCTACGGCACAAGGCTTGGTGATGTCAATGAAACTCCAGGCAAGGGGAATGGGACAACCAAACTTGCAACACGAATGAAATACGAAGATTCGGGTGATCAAGCCTGGACTGGCGCAACTCCGCTCGTGGCATTTGGTGATATCACAAAGAAAAACGATATCGATGTCTTCCTGTTTGAAAGCCCGAAAGATTACACGGGTTCCATCAGTTTCCGGGTATTAACCAAAGGTATTTCCTTACTGAATCCACGAATCAGTCTGGTTGATTCCAAAGGACGAACTCTGCAGACCTTGGCGAAACAGGAAGTTGGCGGCACTGACGTTACCCTCACACTACCCGAAAGCATTGCTGAGACCAAGTACTACGTGCGTGTTGAAGCAGCAACGTCCCTGGGACAGTTCAACACGGGACGCTTCGGGCTTGCAATCACACTCGACAATAACCTCGTCACTTCTGACGATACCCTTCGCCAGGTGCTGGCCGGGCCATATGACCGAATTGCCAGTGATGATGTCAAAGATCTTTTCGACGATAATCATGAAGACGATCTGTTCGATGAAGATGGCCTGACCAACGAAACACAGGCCACTGCCAATCGACTTAACAGTACGAATTCACTGGCAACAGAATTCCAAGCGATCGGCAGTCTGCAAACTGCCAGCGATGTTGACTTCTATCGCGTTCGCGTACCCCGACTGAATGCCAGCAATCAGGCAAACGTGCAGTTAACGGTTACTCCCTTCGCCATCAACGGCATCATGCCTGATGTACAGATTGTCGACAAACTCCAGCAGCAAGTGCCCTACACTGTTCTGAGCAATGGCAATGGCATGATGGTGCTGCAGGCAACCGGCTTACGTTCCAATAATGACTATTACTTCCGATTTGCCAACGCACCTGGCCAGTCTGTCGTAGGTAATTATCAACTTCAGGCTCGATTCAGCAAAACTGCTGTCACCCTCAATACATTCCTGGAAGGCGCTGTACCTGCAACAGGCGCCAGTAGCACTCTTTATGTTGCTTATCCCCAACTTTTCCATTTGCTACTTTCTACCAACAATGGCGTAGCAGCTACCTTGACACTGGAAACCATGAGTGGACAGGTTATCTACACACAATTCACCACGGGACAACCTTCCAGTTCGTCTCCCTTGCTGTTGCAGCCTGGCGAATATCGTGTGAAAATCAACACCAATAACCTGCCAACCACCATCAAGTTGCTTGGCGATACCATAAGTGATCCTATTGGTTCCGTCGTCGTCAATCCCAACCAGGCTCCACTCTACCCCACACCTGGCAATCCAGGCAGCAACACCTATCCCAATGGAACTACCACTTCCAATCCTTATTTATGGCTGTCACTGGCATTGTAAGTGTCCGGACACTAGCCTTACGCACATGCAGGCAACATTACACGTAGCACCAAGGCTCCCTCTGACGCCTCGAATCGGATCGAGATGACAGGCTCTTCTGCTACCTTGGAAAAGAGATATTGCCCCGACTGAGGGAGCGATAGCAAATAGTGATACTGCGTGCCCTTGAGAAGCGTCTTCGCCTGGCCTGCAATGACATTCAACCATTCCCGAAGTGCATCCTCCTGCATGTCTGTTGTCACTTCAACAGAGGCAGGAACATACCGCCCTGCTAGAGTTACCAAGAGTGATGGCGGCATTGCAATGGCCAGAACACCTGGTTTGGTTCGCTGCAGTTCGAGATAGGCCGAATAGTGATCTGCTGAGCTGTCAACGGCGTTGGGCCCCTCTAATGCTTCAAAGGTCGTGTTCGTAAGTTGTTCAAATGTAGTCTTTACTGCTGTAGTAAAGGCTTCTACTACAAGCGGATCAATCGGATGCTTCATTTCATTTACTCCGCTCATCGCGATTCACTACGCGATAATAGCTATGCTTAAGTAGTTCAACACGCTCAAAGCAGTCAACCAGATGGAACGTCGTTTCTGCACCTCCGAGGACGAGGTAGCCATCACGGGGCAATAATTCAGCAGCCCTCCGGAGAATGGCCTGTTTTGTCTCCGTATTAAAATAGATCATGACGTTTCTGATAAAGATCAGATCAAACTTCGGCATGACTGGCCATTGACCAGCCAGGTTGAGCTGCTGAAACTCGACCATGCGTCGAATAGTGTCGTTGATCTGCCAGGATGTCCCTTCCTGCTGGAAATACTTGAGCAACAGTGTCGTCGGCATACCCCGATTGACTTCAAACTGCGAGTACTTGGCAGCTCTTGATCGTTCAAGCATGTCACGTGAAATATCGGTAGCCAACAACTTGACTGACCAGTTGATCAACTCCGGGAAATATTCCTTGAGGATGATCGCAATCGTATATGGTTCCTGCCCACTCGAACTGGCAGCGCACCAGATGTTCAATCGACGTTCAACGGCGCGGGCCCGGATAAGTTCTGGCAATACTGTTTTCCGCAAGGTCTCGAACGGAGCGATGTCTCGAAAGAAGGTCGTTTCCGTCGTCACCATTGCTTCGATGAGTGGCAGAATCAACGCTTCATCACGTGTCTGCTGGACACGTAACAGGTACTCTTCAGCTGTGGAAAGTCCATGCAGTTTGGCCAGTGGTGTAACTCGAGCATCAAGCAAATACTCTTTGCCCGTATCCAACACCAGCGCCGCTCTTTCGTGAAGCAGCTTTGCAACAAAAGCAAAGGTAGCTTCGGTCATGAGGTTCGTACACCCCTGCTAATCTTCACTCGTTGCACGATTTCGCTGGCACATAGCGAAAGTGGAAGCACCATATCTGCCAGCCCGGCTTTCACGACCGCGCCCGGCATGCCCCATACCACACTGCTTGCCTCATCTTGTGCAAGTATCTGCCCACCCGCTTCACGCACAGATTGTGCTCCACGCAAGCCATCCTGGCCCATGCCCGTGAGGAGAACCGCCAGGGCATTGGCACCATAGAGCTTTGCTACCGAACGAAATAGCGGATCAGCTGCAGGCCTACACGAATTCTCCGGAGCATCCTGATTAAGCTGGGTGATGACTTTCAGCCCA
>CAYPJB010000105.1:0-11616 GCA_964410845.1 uncultured Bacteroidales bacterium
AGCACTGAGGTCATTGCCCTTGACGGTAGTATCGAAGAGTACCAGCATCCGTTCGAGATCAGGAGGCAGCATGCGGAACAGATCGGTCAGATGACGTTCCGCAGCTGACTGTTCCTGCTTGATGCGCTGTGCAAGCAGTACCCGTTCCACGATGTTCAATCGAGCGTAAGCCCATGGTTCCAGGTAGGCTGCCAGGTCGTTGCCAAGCAGCCAGTGATCCATGAAGGTCTTGTCCTTTTTGTTGGCCAGGTAAGGCTTGATAACAGTGTTGAAGAACTCAGCGTCGCGTTTGTAGAGAAAAAAGCTGAGCTCATGGCAGGCGTTCTTGGAATAGTGTGTTCGCTTTTCTTCTGGCTTCAGTGATGGCCAGTTCAGCAGGAAGGCAAACTCGTTCAGCTTGGGATCATTCGAGATTGTGCGAAACAGGCCGAAGAGCTTGCTGAACTGATCATACATCTCAAACCGACTGTTGTTGATGTCAGCAATGGTGAAATCCTGGCCCGCGTTCAAAATGGAGATCTGCTTCTGTTGAGTAAAGTGCCCCTTGGGAACAAGCCCGCTGCGCAGACGCAGATCGAGGAAGTTGGTAGGCTCCTCCGCGACAGCGATTGATTTGGTTGTGGTATGGACAGCATCCATGGCTACCGCGTGAAGCCAGGCCTGCTTGCCAAAGTCTTTCCTGATGATCTTGATGATGCCCTGATCATCGGGTGTCAAGTTGATCGCAACACTGGTGGGGAAGGCGAGGAAATCGAGATTGGAGGTAACTGCTCCACCGATTCCCGCTGTGCCTGTGGCCAGTTGTCTATCGGCACCATCCATTTTACTTGATGGAGCCGGTGCATTCACTGCACCAAAAGCTCCACCTTCAGCAGGTAATTGTTCGGTGGTCTCGGTTGAACGTAGTGCCCAGGGGTTGAGTAGCAGTTCAGGCCGTGGCAGCATGTTGCCGGGGTACTTCTTCTGTCCCTTGCGGTCGAGTACGTAGCGATATTCATCACCGATATCGCGGCCGGTGATGTGATTGCTCTCGTTCCAGCCAGGTACCAGGCCAATCAAAGATGCACCGTGAATCTTGCTGAAGTAATTGAATGCAGCATGGGCCGGGAGGTAACGAGTGCCGAAAAGATGAACGCGGGTGGTCTTCGACCAGTCCTTGAGCTGTATGGTGACATTGCCATCGGCATCAACAGTCAACTGGCTGATGGCTATGTGCTTCAATGGAGGAAGTTCCAGGAAGCGTGCAGGATTCATCACGTAGCCTTCGGCCTGCTTGCCGGTGCCGACACGAATGCGAATGCGGTTGTTGCTCGATCTGATATGCAGATCATAATCGCCAGCTTCAAGGCCACCAATCGTGATGAGTCCGTCCTGAAGGCGAAGTTTCTCGAAGCGGTCTGCGAAGATGACGTTGCCTCGCAGTTCCCACAAAGCTAATTCACTGCGTTGGGGCTCATTCGAGGATCCCACATAAGGCAGCGTGATTTCGTTGCCTGCCACAGCATGTACCAGCGCGGGGTATGTAGCTTGAGCGAGAGGCAGGTTCCACACATGACTGACGCCTAATGCATTGGTGGCAGTGATGTTGCTGATATCAAGAAGCTGGCCAAGTTGGATACGTCCGGTCTTGTCGCTCTTGAGGGAGAGCGTTACCGGCTGACGAAACTCACGATGCTTGAGCGCTAGTTGTACGGGGCGGTCCGCCTTGGCTTCGCCAGTTTTGCCAAGCACTTCAATGACGTAGTTGCTGCCAAACCTGGTAAGGTGAATGTCTTCGGTAAAGTCATGCAGATCGATACTGTTCAGTTGGAAGTTCTGTGCATCAGAAAGTGCAACATTCGCATTGGTACTAAGTGCCTTCACTTCAGCGGTCAGTGTGACTGCCAGCGACTGTAATCGTGGTGGAATGCGAAACTCATACGCTGCATCACGATCTTCAAATACCTTGAACTCGGGCACCTCGGTGCTGGAAGCAATGCCATCCTGATCGGTTGAGACAACACGTAACTTGATGCTGTTCAAAAGCTTCAGCGATTGCGGGATTCCGTTGAGGTACAGTGACGGACGTACGAGAACCTTGGCCAATCGCTGAGTCAGCATGCTTTCTCGATCGATGAAGATTCCAGCTTGAAGCGTGTATGTTTCAGCCTGATGCGTGAGGTAATCCAGGCTGGCAAAGTCGCCCACGGTGATGATGATAGGTTTGCGACCAGGTTGCGTACTGAAGGGAATGGTGATCTCACCTGCCTGATCAGCTGTGTACTCCTGTCCGGCGAGACAGACCTTGGCGTTCTTGACCAACTGACGTGCTTCATCCACCACTTTCAGCACATGGCCTGCCGAGCCAATGCGGGAGATGGTCTGGTAACGGCCTTTGCGAATGAGCGCTCGACTGCTCTTGCCACCGCCAATGAAATCGACGACGTAAACGCCGGGCTTGTTGATCATCGGAAAATCGAATGACTTGAAGACGCGACGCAGCGGAGGATCATTCAGGGTGAACGACATCTCCTGGTTGGGCACCAGGCCATCCAGATTGATGTCGGTGTTTACTTCGCGGTTGTTCTGTTTGTAGAAGTTACTGGTGTTGATCTCGAAGACTTTGACCAGCAGCGTTGGCACATTCTTGAGATAGACTTCAAGCTTAACAGGCTGTTCGATGGTGTAATGATCAGGGATGGTGAATGCGAAGTCGATATCAACACGATCTTTGAGTGCCTTGAAGCGTTCGGGCGGCAGTTGTGAAGCCCACTGTTCAGGATCGCCTAAGCCGAGTTCGATTTTGGTCTCAGCGAAGAGGTGCTTCAGAAAGACATCATTGATGTAAGGTTCGAACTCCTGCGGGGAGTTTGCTTCAACAAAGAAGTGTTTCAGATAGGTTCGAACGAGAGCCTCGTCCGACCCGATGGCAGGCAGAAGTGTGACTGCCTGGAAGTTGGCGTTGAGATCTGCGGGAAAGCGACGGAGCTCGTTGTTTTCCAACATGGCTTTCGACATGTATGGTTGGAAGCGTGGCAATTCCAGATAGCTCTTGAATCGAGCGAGATCATAGCGACCCTGGTTGCGATCCAGAACAAGCCAATGGTAGAGTACCTGAGATTTGAGAGAATTATGGACTTGTGACAGCTTGCTGACAAAACTCCACAATCGTTGGAAGTAAGCCGCTGCCTGTGCAGGAGTGTGTCGCCAGAGTTCATCGCTGGTAGGGTGCAGACGAGCAATCCAGGCGAAGATGAACGCTTGCTGATTCAGTAGGGCGGGGCGGAGTCGAAGGAGTTCCGACAGTTGCTGGAGTGTCAGTTGGTTGTGAATGCCGAGAGAACCAAAGCCCCCGGAATTGGGGGAGTTCAGATCTTCGTGGATGAGTGTCGCGAGTCCTGGAACATCGGGTGCGGTCAGACGTTGCAGCAGCAACCGACGCTTTCGCCAATCCAGGTTACTTTTGGCCAACTCCAGCAGTCCGGCATCTTCAATGTTGTCGAGATTATCCCACGCACTTAGCGAATGCTTGACTAGATTTTCACGAGAATAGCTGGCCGGATCCAGCGACGTCGGCAGATTGGGAACGGCTCCGAGTACTTCCTTTTCGTGATGGAAGGATATCCCTAATCGATGTTTTAGATACTGGAGTGTTTGCTGCGGGTTGCGATCGTATTCCTGCAGTGCGAGCCTGGTTTGTATTTCCAGGTAACGTGCCGTTTCGCCATGCCGTTCCACCCAGATTTTTGCCTGTTCTCGGATGTTCTCGTACTGCTGTGTCTGCAGGAAATGAAGGCCGTGGTAGTAATAGTAGTCCTCGGTGCCGGGGATCAACTGTTTCAGACTGACGCTGCGGTCTTTGGAAAGGGAGAACGTCTCGACAAAGCCTACATCTCCAGCGATGACGATCGAGAGAAGAGCCAGCCCTGCCACGAGTCCAAATATGCATCGTCGCATGAGATATCCCCGAAGGATTCAGTCAACTGAACCGTTGCGATGTGAATAAGCTTAATGTACAGACGAAGTTAACCGCAAAAGAGTTTGTTCAGAGGGAAAATGAATGCAATACATTGATGTTCTGACATGCTAAGCGGAGTTAGCTAGTCAGTTATGTTGTTCAGCAAATCCCATTCGTAAAGACAACAGGCAATTTTCGGACTGCATTAGCTGCCCCGCTTCCCTTCTTGTCAGGGATTGGAAGTGACCGATCATCAGGGAGAGTACGCAGGCAATACCAGAGCACCAGCAATCCGATGGATGCCAACACTGGGATGCCAGCCCAGATATACCAGGGTCGGTTGGTCAAAACGAGGGTCAAGACGCTGATACTGACGACAAGCGCTATCATGCAAGTGGCACGTATCTTCATTGCACGACGAATGCCGCCGTAAAACTTCAGATCTCGTAAATACTGCCCGAAGTACTTGTTGTTGAGTAGCCAAGCCTCCAACCGGGGCGAAGAGCGGCCGAAGCAGAGGCTGGCAAGTACTACAAACGGACTCCACGGTATGCCAGGAAGGAACCACCCGATGTATGCCAAGCCTAGCAGGAGAAACCCTAGGCAAATATAGAACCACTTCCAAAAGCCCGTTAATGTCTTCGACTCGCTTACCGGCAGTTCGTTTGGGGATGTAGGAACCATCTCGTACTCTCAGGTAAACTTCCGGCTCGGCTGGTTCCGGACTATCACCAGCCACGTCAGTATCACGCTTCCTTTAGTGTATACGTAGGAGTGCTGGTATTTTTCTTCATGCCATCACAGATTAATACGATCCGTATGCTCAGAACAGAATCAAGCACTTGTTGCTGAACATTAGTCGCAATTCAGGAATTGTAACCAGGTCTTCAATGTTGAGCTGCCTGAACGTCATAAACGGACTAGTTTAGCAGATGCACGGTGGAGAAAAGGTCATTGAAGCTGGCCTGTTTAGGTGTTTTGCGATATATGTGTAAAGTGTAACGAAGGCGATGAGTTCATCAACGGGAGCGTTCTCGTGACTCATACGATACAGTCTTCGTAGCTTCACTAGTTTCGCATCTTGGAGGATTGTTCTGATGAAGCGCATGTTAGTCGCTGTCGTCGCCCTCGTCGCCTTGGGCATGTCTAGCTCTGCGGCTTGGGCCTGTTGTGCAAAACGTTGTAAGCCATGTAACAACACAGTAGTTAACACTACTTGTGGCACTGCTACTGCTGCACAAGCTGCTCCTGCCGCTACCGAGTGGAAGGAAATTGAAGTTGTCCGTCGCACCCCTAAGTGGGTGGAAAAGGAAATCGAAGTCGAAGTCCAGGTCCCCGAATGGAAGGACCAGACTCGCAAGTACAAGGTCATGGTTCCCACCATGGTCAATGAAACACGCGAAGTGACTGTCTGCAAAACAGAATGGAAAGACGAAACTCGCGAGCGCACCGTAGCTGTTCCCGTCATGAAGAAGGAAGAACGCACTCAGGTAGTGTGCATTCCTGAAACCAAGATGGAAACTCGCACTTACACCGTGTGCGTACCCAAGACCGTTACCGAAACCTGCTATCGCGAGAAGGTGACCTGCCGTCGCGTTCAGACCGGTTGCGATTGCTGTGGCCGTCCATGCTACGAACGGGTTCGCGAAGTGTGCCAGGTTCCTTACACTCGTTGCCGCAAGGTTTATGAGAACGAAACCCGCACTTGCACTGTTCCCGTCACCACCTACCGCACCGAAACCAAAAAGGTGATGGTTGACGTGTGCAGCTATGAAAACAAGGTTGAAAAGTATACGACCAAGGTTTGCAGCACCAAGCCAGTCGTCGAAAAGGTCAACGTTCAGGTCTGCAAGTATGTTGAACAGGAAAAGACCGAAACAGTGAAGGTCTGCTCCTACAAGACTGTCAAGGAAAAGCGCAAAGTCCAGGAATGCACCTGGGTTGAAGAAAAGGTCAAGGAAAAGGTTGCTGTCAACGCTGTTGCAGCAGGCACCACTTGCTGCAACGACTGCGGTCATGCCCGTCGCAGCTGTGGTCTTTTCCGTCGCAACCGCGATTGTTGCCGCACCGCCTCCAACTGTGGTGGCTGCAGCACTGTCGCTCATTGCGGTGGCTGCAAGTAATTGACGAAAGTCGCACGAAGCCGAGGCATTGCCTCGGCTTTTTGCTTGCGCTCGACGTATACCCTTTTGAACGTATCAAGATGATTACCATGCAACTCAAACAAGTAATTGCTACGCTGGAGACGATTGCACCACTGCACTTGGCAGAGTCATGGGACAATGTAGGACTGCTGGTAGGCGATCCTGCATCGCCAATTAGCTCAGTGATGACTTGCTTGACAATAACAAAGGACGTTGTCGAAGAAGCCATCCAGCAGCAGGTCCAGTTGATTGTTTCGCATCACCCCGTGCTCTTCAAGCCAGTTCAGAGAATTACGACCAGCGATGACGGGACGCAGTTGGTTTGGCAGTTGATTCGCCATGGTGTTGCTGTTTACTCTCCGCATACTGCTTATGACAATGCAATAGGGGGCATCAACGACCAGTTGGCGCACACTCTAGGCCTCACGGATGTGCATCCGCTGGTGCCAGCCAATGTGCCTGCTCAGTGCAAGATCGTCGTTTTCGTCCCTGAAAGCCATCTGCATGAAGTCAGCCAGGCATTGTTTCGGTCAGGTGCAGGCATCATTGGCAACTATGAGCAATGCAGCTTTCGTTCTGAAGGTCTGGGTACCTATTGGGGGAATTTAGCCAGCAACCCCACACTTGGCAAAGCTGGACAATTTGAAACTGCAGAAGAATATCGTTTGGAAACAGTCTGCCCACAATCCAAACTGACTGAAGCGCTGCAAGCTTTGAAAAGCGTGCATCCTTACGAAGAGCCTGCAGTCGATGTCATTCCACTACAATCCGTTGTCTATCAGAAAATTGGTTCTGGCAGAGTCGGTCGATTGGCTGTTCCACTGACACCAGCTTCACTGGCTGAACGAGTTTCTCAGTTATTGAATACCCCAGTGACTCTAACTGGAAGTACAGCTCGAGAGACAATATCCAAGGTTGCAATTGTCTGTGGGGCAGGGGGAAGCCTTTTGAGTTCTGCCAGGAGGGCAGGGGTACACGCCTTCTTGACTGGCGAAATACGATTTCATGATGAACTGGCTGCCCAGGTTTCTGACATCACAGTCCTGGCTGCTGGGCACTTTGTTACCGAGCGACCAGGTGTAGAACAACTCGCTGATCGGCTGGCTAAACTTCTGCCTGATTGCACAGTTTGGGCAAGTCGTGCCGAGCACAACCCGGGAAAATGGGTTACCAACCCGGCAATAGAGACTTCGCACTAGCGTTCTGCTTATTCTTGCTTTACTCTAGTAGCTGTCTTTCAGGCATTTTCACCTATTTAAGTACGTCCATGGCTGAGCTGAATCGCAAACAAATGGCACAGTTGATTATCAAGCTGCGCCTGGCAACCCCGCAACAGATACAAGATTGTCAGGATCAGATTACCGATCCTGGTAATGAACCTGAGCCCCTGCTAGCCATGCTCAGCCGGAGTGGCTTGCTCACCTCTCTGCAAGTTGACAAGCTTCTGAAGGGGGACATGAATGGATATTTCATGGGCAGTTTTCGACTGCTCTACAAAATTCACTCTGGAACGTTCGGGCGTGTCTATCGCGCAGACGAGCCAAGCTCGGGCAGGGTTGTTGCAGTTAAGGTTTTACGTCAACGCTGGACAGACAAGCCTGAAGTAATCCAGATGTTTGAACGTGAAGGTCGGCTAGGGATGAGCCTGCGCCATCCGAATATCGTCGAAGTGCTCTCCGTTGGCAAAGATGATCGCACTGGACAGTACTACATCGTCATGGAATTTGTGGAAGGTGCCAATCTGCGTGACCTGCTGAGCATCCGCAAAACATTCGATACAACGGAAACCCTGAAACGTCTGGAAGACATTGCCAGCGCCCTCACGTATGCCAACAGCAAAGGTGTCACCCATCGCGATATGAAGCCGACAAATATCTTGATCTCAAGTAATGGCGTGGCCAAAGTAACCGATTATGGTCTGGCTCAGATCACTGCTCGATTCATGACCGAAGAAGAGAAAGCTAATCAGCAGCGAACCGTTGATTATGCCGGCCTGGAGAAAGCGACTGATGCTCCTTATGGTGATGTTCGCAGCGATATTTATTTCACCGGTTGCATCGCTTATGAAATGCTGACTGGTCGTTCTCCGCTCGCGCATTCACGTAACAAGCTTCAGCGAATGGCCAAGGATCGTTTCACGAGCGTGGTGCCACTGAAGATACAGGAAGTGCAGGGGCCCGGTGCATCAGCAGTCCATCGCCTGGTGCTGACCATGATGGAATTGCAGCCAGAGCGACGCTTTCAAACGCCTGCACAGTTGCTGGATGCCATTCGTCAGGCGCGTGCTGAAATCAGTGGTGGTAGAATTGGCACACACACGGCACATCAGACCGTATTCGTGGTGGAGAATGATGAAAAGTTGCAGGATGCATTGCGGGACAAGTTGAAGAAATTGCGATATCGAGTTCTCATCGCCAGTGATCCTGCTCGCGCGTTGGATCGTTTTCAGCAGAGCCCTTACAACGTGCTTCTCGTGGATATTGGTACCGTAGGTGAAGATGGAATTACTGCCATCAATCAGGTGCTGCGGAAAGCCAAATCGATGAACATGCCTTGTTATGCAATCGGTATAGTGTCGGAAGGGCAGGATGGCGTCGAAGCCTTGATTGATCGTGATCTCAGCAAGCAGACATCTATTCTCCATCGCCCATTACGGATGCATGATCTGACAGCTTTACTTGAAAAGGTGGCCCCAATTACCTTGATGTCAGATGAAAAACAGTGAGTTCTCGAATCACGTGCTTCGATCAATTGCAATAGCATTTTTCCAACTTGCCGCACCAGTTGCAGAAACCCCTTGACAGCAGATCGAAAACGTGAGAGTTGTGGATAGATGCAGATTCGACGACGATTTATCTATTTTCCATCGTTGAACGCAACTGACTAGACGAGGATATCAACATGGTTCTTATTTCCTGCGATCTGTGTGGTCGTGAGATCATCCCTGAAATCAGTCAATACTTTGTGGTTCGCATGGAAGTATTAGCAAAAGGGCAGTCTGAACTCACAGACGATGACCTGAGCAGCGATAATCTCGAAGCTGTCAGCCAACTGCTGCAGAATTTAGAAGATGAAGGAATAACCTATCAGGATGCACCAGCACGTCAGGTTATGAAGTTTGATCTGTGCGCCGGCTGCCGTGCCAAGTTTGTCAAGGATCCCTTGAATCGCGAAGCCATGTCTTTGGACTTTAGTTCCAATTAGTCAGCTTGAAACTTGTGGTATAACTTGCGAGTATCTCTGGTGTATTCCATGGATACCAACATGCGTTATTTCTTTGCACTCTTAGTTTTGCTTCCCCTGGGCATCACCGTAGCTAGTGATCCTCCTTTGGTGGAACAGTATCTCCGCACAGGCAAACTCGAAGAGGGAATGTTGACGCTGGAAAGCAAGTTGCGTCAAACTCCCAAAGATGATGAAGTCCGGTTCGGCCTTGGTCTTTTGCAAATCACACGTGGCGTCGAACGCATGGGGCAAGCCTTCTATCGGCATGGCCTGCGTGAAACCAGTAACTCCATGCCCTTTGTACGTTTGCCTGTTCCCGTCAATCCACATCCTGCGCCAATCAACGCTAAACGCTTTCGTGCCATCCTTGATGATTTTCAGCGTGACCTGATGCAGGCAGAAGCTACGCTGGCATCCGTGACCGATGACAGCGTCAAACTTCGCATTCGGCTGGCTATCCTGAAAGTCGATTTGGATGGCGATGGCATCCCCACCGATATGCTGGTGGATGTCATCGATAAACTGCTCGGTGGCCGACCGGAATTCATGAAATCGAACGAAGACTTTCGAGTTCACTTTGATCGAGGTGATGTGGCCTGGTTTCGCGCGTACTGCCACCTCATTTGCTCATTGATCGACATCTTCCAATCAATACAGACCGATGCAGATTTTTACTTCTTCGCTCAAAATTACTTCCCGAAAGTCGAGCCCAATCTGAGCAGTGAAGAATCTGCAAAACTGCGTACAGCTACGCTTGGCCAATCCGGGAAAATACCCTTCTTTGATCCGAAACGCCTGAGTGGTTTCCGAAGTCATCTGGTCATGGTTTGTAAGCTGAATCATGAAACCTGGAAATATATCCGAGCTGAAAAGGATGATGACTACGAATGGCTCCCTAACCCCAGGCAGAAAGGTATCTTCGGTATTCCTGTCAATGATCAAATGATCGCTGCCTGGTTGAGCATGATGACTGAATTCGAATCTGTGCTCGAAGGTAAAAAGCTTATTCCCATCGATTTCCTGCCCAATGCTGGTGGCAAGGGATTCAATCTCAAGACATTTCTGGAGGAAGCGCCGAACGCGATCGACATCAATGAGGTCGTCGCCAAAGGCATTTCCGAGAAGTACATGGGGCAGGGCGACAAACTCGATATCAATGTCTTCCTGCGCACGTTGCAGGTCTTTGACAATCCACTACGAATGGGGTTCTTTGCCTGGTTTAACTAGTCGCTGGCGTCTGACTGAGACCAGTCTGGAGAACGGATGTCCTCTTACCTTTCTTGTTGATGTCGCAGAGCTATAACATCTCTGTCACACCACTCGAAAGGTAAATCCGTGATTGCACCTCAAACGATACATGTAGGCCATAGTCCTGACCCTGATGATGCGTTCATGTTCTATGCCCTGGCCCATGACAAGATCGATACCGGGCCACTTCGTTTCACTCATGAACTGCAGGACATTGAAACGCTGAATCGCAGGGCCATGAAGGGCGAGTTGGAAGTGAGTGCTGTCAGCATTCACGCATACGCTCATCTCCTGGAAAAGTATGCCCTGCTTCCCAGTGGCTGCAGCATGGGTGATAAGTATGGTCCAATGGTTGTTGCCAAACAGCCATTCACACTAGAGCAACTCAAAACGAAGAAGATTGCAGTGCCTGGTACAATGACCACAGCCTATCTGGCGCTGCGGCTCTGCCTGGGGAATGACTTCGCGTATGATGTAGTACCTTTCGATCAAATTCTTCAGGCGGTGGAAAGCGGAAAGTACGAAGCGGGCTTGATCATCCATGAAGGTCAGCTCACATTTCGGAATCAGGGACTCCAACTCATTGTTGATCTTGGAGTCTGGTGGTATGAAAAGACGGGGCTGCCTCTGCCTCTCGGCGGCAATGTCGTTCGGCGCGATCTGGGTGATGAGACGATACAACTCATCAGCAAACTGCTCAAGCAGAGCATTCAGTATTCGCTGGATCATCGCCAGGAAGCTCTGGATTATGCCTTGCAATATGGTCGTGATCTGGATCGTAACCTGGCAGACAAATTCGTCGGTATGTATGTCAACGAGTGGACTCTGGACTACGGTGAACGCGGACGAGCTGCTGTCCGACGCCTGCTTGATGAAGCAGCCAAAGCCAGAATTATTCCAAGCAGCGTGAATGTGCAATTCGTGGAGTAAGCATGCAACCTCTGGTCGAGCCACACGATCTCGTTCAGCGTCTGGCTCGACTGGAAGGCGAACGCAACAATCTGATGCGCCAGCATGAAGCCAATCAGTCGCAGCAGATGGAACTCCAGCAGGCCAAGGCCG
>CAYPJB010000106.1:0-11612 GCA_964410845.1 uncultured Bacteroidales bacterium
TCGAATATATGTCCCCGGAGCAGGCAGGCTTCTCCAATCAGGATGTGGATACCCGGGCCGATATCTATTCGCTGGGAGTTATTTTGTATGAACTGCTGACAGGTTTGAGGCCTTTCGATAGCAAGCGGCTGAAGCAGGCCGCATTAGATGAGGTCATCCGTATCATTCGCGAAGAAGAACCGAGTAAGCCATCAACTAGAATATCGACAGCGGAATCACTTCCCTCTCTTGCAGCGGTACGGCATATCGAGCCCGGTAAGCTGACAGCACTGTTGCGTGGCGATCTCGACTGGGTGGTGATGAAATGTCTGGAGAAGCATCGCGACCGCAGGTATGAAACTGCCAATGGACTGGTACGAGATATTCAGCGGTATCTATCGGATGAAGCGGTGGAAGCTAGACCGCCAAACACGGGATATAGACTGAAGAAGTTCATAGTCCGAAACCAAGGAAAGCTGTTGGCTACCAGCCTGGTGTTCTTAGCACTAGTAGCTGGGATAACAGGAACAACATGGGGGCTCATTGAAGCTAACTATCAGACTGGCCAGGCCCGCCAAGAAACGAGAGCGAAGGACCAAGCCCTTATTCAAACACAGAAACGACTGACACAGATTGAAAAAGGGGTGCAATTGTTTTCCGGATTGCTTTCGGGGATTAACCCACGGACTGAAGAAAAGGTGGGGAAGCCACTGTATGACCAATTGCGGGTACGAGCAGAGAAAGCCGCTGACCAGTTAGAGTCGGAAGCAGTAGCCGACGAAGTGGCCGAAGCCCGACTACAGTCGACGCTAGGGAATACCTTGCGGGAACTAGGTAGTTATTCAAAAGCAATCGAGGTACTGGAAAAAGCTCGAAGTATGCAGGAGAAGAAGCTAGAAGCCAACCATTCCGACACCGTCCGAACTGTCGCCTACTTGGCGGCAGCCTACGCTGCTGTAGGGCGAAGGGGCGAGGCAATTGCATTGTTCGAGAAGGTTCGTGATATTCAGTTAAAGGCGAGCCCTAATGATCCCGACACACTGGCAAACCTTAGCAGTCTGGCAAATGAGTATCGGGGAGTTGGACGAACAGTCGAAGCCATCCAGTTACTCGAGACCGTTCGCGAAGCCATGGTAAAGAATCCGGGGCCCGAACACGCGGATACGCTTTTGTGTCTGAACAATCTGGCATTAGCTTACTCCGATGCTCGACGGATATCCGAAGCGATCCCATTGTATGAACAAGTACGAGATGCTCAGGTGAAACACCTGGGGCTTGAACACCTCTCTACTCTTACCACACTCGGTAATCTGGCTGATTCCTACCGTGATGCCGGAAGACCTGCCGATGCAATTCCCGTGCTTCAGCAGGCACAGGGGGCTTTAGAGAAAAAACTCGGAGCCGATCATCCCGATTCCCTGGCTAACCTGAATATCCTGGCAGCCACGTACTGGTCTTTGAACCAACTCGACCAGTCAATTCCCCTTTTCAAGGACATTCTCGCTCGACGCGAAAAGAAATTGGGGCGACAGCATCCCGATACGCTTGTCTCGATTGCTAACCTCGGAGTAAATTACAAGGATGCCGGTCGACTAGCCGAAGCCATTCCACTACTGGAAGAAGCTTATTCTGCAGCAGAGAAGCATCCTTCACTACGTTCGATGGGCACACAGCTGCAAGAAGGCTATGTGAAAGCAGGAAAGTTTATCGAAGCAATTCGTCTGACTAACGAACTAGTGGTCGATGCCCGCAAACGGCTTCCCAAGGAAAGTTTGCAACTGGCCAGACAGTTAGCCTTGCTCGGGCTGGCTTTCGTGGATTTGAAACGCAACGACGACGCCGAACCACTGATTCGCGAAAGCCTGGCTATCCGACAAAAGATCGAACCTGATAACTGGATTACATTTAACACGCAATCCATGCTAGGCAGAGTACTCCTTCATCAGAAGAAATACTCGGAGGCCGAGCCATTGCTGCTCAAGGGCTATGAAGGCATGAAACAAAGGGAAAAAACCATCCCCCCTCTGGGAAGTAAACGCCTCCCCGAAGCCCTCGACCGCCTCATCCAACTCTACACCGAAACCAACAAGCCCGACGAAGTGAAGAAGTGGCAGACGGAGAAGGACAAAATCTCCAAGACTCCTGAGAAAAAGTAGGGTAGCCTGACGCCAACCGGCCCGCATTTTCGCTAGTGGGTCAGGAGGCAATTGCCATGACTGAAGAAACCCTCTTTGAACTAGCATTACGCACACCCGAAGCAGAACGGGGGGCACTCCTGGACCGCGCCTGCGAAGGAAACCCTGAACTGCGGGCGAGAGTCGAAGCGCTGTTGCAGGCGGATGCAGCCGCCTCGCCTTTATCGAAGCAGTCCCCTGCCCTGGACCTGACCGCCGGGTTCAACCACACTACTGCACAGGCATCACCCGATCTGGTAGACAGCATCATCGATGGCCGGTTTAAGCTGCAGCAGAAGCTAGGCGAAGGCGGTATGGGGACGGTCTGGGTGGCGGAGCAGGAACAGCCGGTCAAGCGGCGTGTCGCTCTCAAGCTCATCAAGGCGGGCATGGATTCTGCCCAGGTCATCCGCCGTTTCGAAGCGGAACGCCAGGCGCTGGCACTCATGGATCACACCAACATCGCCAAGGTCCTCGATGCAGGAACGACAGCGAGCGGCAGACCCTACTTTGTGATGGAACTCGTCAAAGGTGTTCCCATCACCAAATACTGCGACGAGGTGCATGCTTCGATCAAGAACCGGCTGGAACTCTTTGTGCAGGTCTGCTCCGCGGTGCAACATGCCCATCAGAAAGGCATCATCCATCGCGACATCAAGCCGAGCAATGTGCTGATCGCCATGCAGGATGGCAAACCCGTTCCGAAGGTGATTGACTTCGGTGTCGCCAAGGCACTGCACAGCAAACTCGCTAACAAAACGATGTACACCGAGATCGGCCAGATCATCGGCACCCTCGAATACATGGCACCCGAGCAGGCGGAACTCTCGGCCATGGATATCGACACCCGTGCCGATATCTACGCCCTCGGCGTCCTGCTCTATGAACTGCTCACCGGCAGCACGCCTATCACCCGCGAACGGATGAAGTCAGCAGCGTTTGCAGAAGTCATCCGGCTCATCAAGGAAGAGGATCCACCTAAACCGAGTACCCGGCTGACGCAGTCCAAGGAATCATTGGCCAGCCTGGCGGCACTACGTAAGACCGATCCGAAACATCTGTCATCGGAACTGAAAGGCGAACTCGACTGGGTGGTACTGAAGGCGCTGGAGAAGGATCGCACCTGTCGTTATGAGACGGCGAACGGGTTAGCACGTGATATTCAGCGATATCTGGCGGATGAAGTGGTGGAAGCACGACCGCCCAGTGCAGGCTATCGGTTGCGCAAGTTCGTGCGACGGAACAAGGGGCAATTCATCGGTGCTACCTTCATTGTCCTTTCTTTACTGGTCGGCGTGATTGGCACCATCCTAAGCCTAATGGAAGCCAGGAAGCAGCGTGATATTGCAGAACTGGCAAGACAAAACGAGTCGGTCGAGCGGCAGCGGGCGGATCAGCAAGCCGCCGTGACAGAAGCAGTCAATGAGTTCCTGACGAAAGACATCTTGGGTGCTAACCCTTACACCGGACTGAATACCGGTACGGAAGGTGGGCCGAGTGTTCTGGAGGCTATTCAAAAGGCAGCCACGCTGGTGGGACAACGATTTCCCGACCGGCCGCTGATCGAAGCGTCCGTCCGCCGCTCGATCGGCGTCGCCCTGTTGGAGTATCGCCGCTTGGATGCCGCTGCGGAACAACTGGACCTGGCAATCGGCTTATTCAAAAAGGCATTGGGCGATCAGGATACTTCTGAATCCATCCTGGCAACTTTGAATCTAGCCTGGGTCCGATTGAAACAAGGAAGACTGTTGGAATCGGAACGATTGCACCTGGAGGCAGTACGCCGAAGCGAGAAAGTAATACCCCATAACCATGATCTGCGACAGGTTGCTATCGACCATACCGCCTATTGTCTATCACTCCTGAAGAAATTTGATTCGGCCGAGCAGTTCTTCAATCAATCGATAGAGGAGCGATTGCGTACGACCGGAGAGACGCCCGGTCTGCAAATGGTGCGGAACAACTTAGCCATGATGTACTATCGTCAAGGCCGGTTCGACGCTGCTGAGCAACTTTATCGCCGAGCTCTGGAGGAACATACTCGACTGCTGGGAAGAGAGCATCCCAACACGGTGATGATTCTTGACAATCTGGCTGCGCTGCTGTTGGTGCAGTCACGATTTACAGAGGCAGAACCACTGCTCAAGCAGGCGCTGGCTGGAGAGCGGAAGGCGTTTGGCAGCGAAAGAATGAACATTCTCTTGCCGATTTTGCTCAAGCTCCAACAAACGTATGCCGTGCTCAACCGCTGGTCAGAAGCGAGCGAGGTGCTTCGTCAGAAAATCGACCTGCTTAGCAAGACTAGTCAGCCATCGTCTCGCGCAGCGGATCTGGCCCTCCTGGGAATGTACCAGGGGTATCAACGGAAATATTCGGAAGCAGAATCGAGCTTACGAGAGTGCCTGGCCATCCGTGAGAAGACGCAGCCCGATGCCTGGAATACATTTAATACCATATCGATGCTCGGAGGAACTCTGCTCGGCCAGAAGAAATACGCAGACGCCGAGCCGCTGCTGCTCAAAGGCTATGAAGGCATGAAGGCCCGTGAGAAGAAAATCCCGCCGCAGGGAAGCACCCGCCTCCCCGAAGCCCTCGACCGGCTCATCCAGCTCTACACCGAAACCAACAAGCCCGACGAAGTGAAGAAGTGGCAGGCGGAGAAGGAAAAGTTGCCCAAGCCGGTAGAAAAGAAATGACCCCCGACACTCTGCTCCCCCAGGTCTACGCCGAACTCCGCAAGCTGGCTGCCTCCAAGCTCAAGGTGGAGCAGCCGGGGCAGACACTCTCCGCCACCGCGCTCGTCCATGAAGCCTGGGTGCGGCTTTCCGAAGCGTCCGTTGACTTCACGGACCGGACTCACTTCTTCCGCACTGCAGCAACCGCGATGCGGCGTATCCTCGTCGATCGTGCTCGCGCCAAGTCAACCAAAAAGCGCGATGGTGGCCAACAGGTCACGCTGGATGATCCGCCCGATCGCATGCCCGATGAGCAGCTTCTTGCACTCGATGAAGCACTGACTGCTCTCGCCATCGAGAAACCCGATCATGCCAAGCTTGTCGAACTGCGTTTCATCATCGGCCTCACCGGCGATGATGCTGCGGAAGTGCTGGGCATCTCTTCCGCGACAGCCGACCGCATGTGGCGCTACGCCCGGGCCTGGCTGCAGGTCAAGCTGGAATCGTAACGCCAGAGCAGCCAGCCGACTGCCATATTCCAAAGAGTCTGGATGCCTGCAAATACCAGCATGCCATGCACATTCATCGGAAGCAGACCGGTCAACAGTGAACCAGCCAGACCAACTCCGCCCAGCATGCCCAACGCTCCGATCCAGCGTGATGAGTTGAATAATGCAAACGACCAGAGTAGCCATGCCACTGCCATGGCCAGCACTCCGACCTTGCTGCACACCTGGTTGGTGGACCGTGCCAGGCTCATGATCTGCAACATCGAGCGGAGTTGATCCTGCTCGCTTGCTGGTGTTATGGATGCAGATACCGTGGCCGGAGCATGATGTGACATGGACCGCTCGGTGCGTGCCTGGAAGTTCGCCACGAACTCGGGAATGATGAACCCACTGACGAGAGCTGCTCCGGTCATTGTAATAGTAGCCAAACATGCAGCCATGAATGCTGCACGAACAGTGAACCGATTCCAGTTCAAGACAGTACACAACACCGAGAATGCAGCGAGCATCAGCCACATCAGTGCAATCAGGGAACCATGCACAAGGGCATTGACAAAAGCGATGTTGGCGAATTCTTCCACCAGGCCATTCAACCCCTTCGCCCGCACGACGGGATGATAGACCATGAAGCCTATCGAGAGGAGCGAACTGACTTTCAGGATGACAGACGCCCAACGGGACAACTGAGGATTGGCATTCGACATGGCAGATCTCTTCCAGATTACGCTAGGCAACACGCTCTTCAGCTGATTCAATGAAGTAGCAGTTGTCGCAGACAGTAGCCCACGTTCATTCCGGACAGAATCACCAAAGTGTCCAGATGGTAGTCAACATGGCTGATTCTTCACCAGTGCCAGGCAAATCGGAACGTGCTGTCATGGATGCCTTCATTGAAATGGTGCAGGAAGAACGCTACGACCACATTCGCGTGAGCGACATCGTCCGAGAATCGGCAGTAGGCCGTTCGACGTTCTACGATCACTTCCGCGACAAGGACGATGTGCTGCTTCATAGCATGGCAGGCATCTTCCAAATACTGGCTAGTGCCATGGATGACTCAACCAGCATGGAACGGCTGGAAGGCATCCTGCTCCACTTCAACGAGAACCAACAACTGGCCCGTAGCCTGATGAACAGCCCATCGATGAAGGTCGTCCAACGTGGCCTGGCTGATGCATTTGCCAAGCGGTTGACGATGAACCTTTCGCATCCCGTTCCATTGGTGGCGATGCAGTTGGCCGACGCGGTGTGGAGCCTGGTTCGCAGCTGGCTGATGAACGACAGCACAATTACCGCACGACAGTTAGCGGAAGCGATGCGGAAAAGTGTGCAGGCAATATTCAGGGCATATACCGTGTGAACGGATAAGAACCAGTGGGATCAGCATTGTGTGGGGTCTTCGTGCGACTTACAATAGAGAGGTGAAGTGGAGAAGTACCATGCTCGAAGATACTGGCGAACTAACGGGGACCTTGCAAGCCAACGGTTCCATCGTGCTCGATGAGCCACCGCCATTGGCACCAGGCCGCGTAAGTGTGGTGTTGAAACCATTACCAACCACAGTGCGTTTACCAGACCCACCGTTCCTGGACGATTGCATTTCCGCCCCGTTCGATTTGCCCTACGAGGGGCCTGTGACCAAAGTGAAAGTACGAAGGGGACAAGTTCGTTTGCCAGAACGGATCGATTTTTCAGAGACGAGTAATCATGATCTATAGCATCCCAACGTTGTCCGAATCATTGATGCAAGGCGATATGGTTCAGGAATGTCCGATTGTCTATTGGGATAGTGCTTCATTAAATGATGAACCCGAATCAGACAGTTCTTCAGTTTCAGTTCTGGTACTCACCCAATCATGCGACTTGACGAATGCAAAATCAAACCGCATTCTCGTCGCTGTTGTGCATACAGTTCAGGATCTTGTCCAGCGTGGTGTCCTTCAGCCGAAACTGATCCGAGATCAAATCCGCATGCATCGGGTTTACGGCTGGTACTTCCTCCCAGCAGGCCCGCAGGTAGAGGAATCGATTGTTGACTTGCGTGATCTGCACACTTTGCCCCGCGCGCTACTGGAAGGGCTTATTCGTCAAGGCAAACGTTACGCACGAATGACAACGCCGTATCGCGAGCATCTGGCACAACACTTCGCCACTACGTACTCACGTATCGCTTTGCCTGAACCGTATGACACTGTTGCAGAGCAGCCTTGAATCTCACTCCACCCGTACCGCTTCGTTCTGTTTCGTGACTATCGTTCGACTGCCGGCGCCAAACTCCAGGTGTACATCATGTCGGATGCAACTGGCATCCCTGGG
The DNA here is from genome assembly GCA_964410845.1 of uncultured Bacteroidales bacterium. GTDB lineage: Bacteria > Planctomycetota > Planctomycetia > Gemmatales > HRBIN36 > JAEUIE01. The sequence goes on from CAYPJB010000106.1 coordinate 7,654, forward strand.
AATGGTGACATCGACTATCACTTCATTCCCCTGGCGATGCACGTTGCTGGCGAGGTAAGGCCCGACGATCACTCGACTCGGCACACCACTGGGTAGATTCCCCGCTTCGGGTTTGATAGTGATCTTCAACGTCTGCTTGCTACCTCGGCTGAGCGTCTCTGGTGAGACGCTGAGTGACCGGTCATACCTGCTCGTTCCTTCGGCATTGTTGCGAATCGCCCCGACCGGGTCGCGTCCGATACCTCGTCCATTCGACTTGTCCGGCACCCCAGCATAGCCCCCCAATACATAGGGAAACTTGCCCGGCGACACATGATAATGGTAGCCTCGCTCGGGGTCGAAGTGGCCGTTACAGATGTCGAGCTTACGGTCGTCGGTCAGGTCTTTCGCTTCAATCTCCTTCTCTTCGTAGGGTCCGTAAATCGGGTAGCCATCCCAAGCGAATCCGATGGGCGGGGAATGTTGCTGGCCATCATCGGGAAAGGGCGACTTCAGACAGCTCGGATACTTGTGGTAGTGATACACCCCATGCTGCTGCGGATGGCCACAACAGGAATCAAGCCATTCGGAACGGTAGCCCTCCACCGCATTCATGCCACCCGCTTCAAAGGGGTTGAAGAAAACCACGCCATTGACCGCTACCGCAATCGGCCCCATCGGCACCCGTGTGACGGTGGTGCCTGGCTTGGGCACGATCGGAATTCGGAGCGTCATTTTCTGGGCTGTCACCGTGTTCGGGTTACGGCTGTTGGGAAACGGAGCATGCGGATGGTTCGGCAGATCCTGGGTGTCCAGAATGATCGCGGTTGCATCATGGCTGACGACGAGGTCCGGGATACCATCCTTGTTGGAATCGCCTGTGTGACCAAATGGTTCGATGAACTGTTTGCCATCACGGTAGAGATAGGTTTTGCCTTTCAGGTACCAGCGACCGCCCAGATGGGTGAGGCCCGATGGCAATGGTGGCGGTGCGGATTCCGGGACAGAGCCGAAGTTTGCCCTATCCTCAGGATGGGCCGGCTGCTGCATCTTCCCTTCCTTGCCAGGAGGTCCCTTCCGCGGTGGCTGTTTCCCTGGCGGCTGTGCGATAGTGATCACACACCAGCAGAATGTAAAGATGATCCCCAGTAGTACGGTCGCTGTACGAAGCATGAACGATACTCTCCCTCAAGATGATGGGGAAATGATAGCACGGACAGGCTCAAGAAGGGATGAAGTTGGATTGATTTGCTATTCAACCTGGCGTACAGTGCAATGTGCAGTAAATACACACTGATACTGAGCATGAGACATGGGCAACACCACAAAGAAAAAATCTCCGAAACGAACCTCTCGTGCTGCTGCTGCGAAAGGCAAGACCAAGGCTACATCATCTGACGTGCTCTTGGCGAAAAATCCCTGGAAGAAGCATAAGGGCCTGCATAAGGATGATCCGCTTTTTGATTTTGTTCTGGCGGAAATTGCTGAAGCGAGACGATTAGAAAATAGCGAAGCTAACGACTGATATCCCATGCTCAAGTATGTGCTTGATACTAACATCTGGAGCATGTGGTCAAAAGAGGTTGAGATCGTCGTTAACAATATTGAAAACCATGCACATGAAGGCATAGCCATCACCGTGGTAACGGCCTGCGAAGCCTTCTATGGATGGGGAGTAGCAGTACGGAAAAGACCAAGGTCCGAAATCGTCCGAGTCTATAGGGCGATGATGCGCGAAATTGAATTCATGCGGGATGCAACAGTAATACCGTTCACTCAAAAAACACTGATGATCTACGAAGAGCTAGACGAGAAGTATTCAGTCACAGATAAGGCAGATTTACGGATTGCAGCTATCGCTATCGAGCACGCCTTGATCCTTGTCACGCGCAATATCAAAGACTTCCAGCAGATCAAGGAACTTCAAATTGCTGATTGGACTGTGTCGTTGCACTTCTAACATTTTATCATTCAGGTAACAGGACGTGGAAGAAAGCACGACGAGTATATCGTGTCCCCTGCCACGTTCGAACAAAGCATTGGCAAAAGCCAATCGGAGCAAATTCCCTCTCCCCACGGGGAGAGGAGAGAAAACAACATCTTTTGCTCAATTTGAGTGACTAATCCACCTTGAACAACTCCGGCTGCAGTTTCTCCGAACGCACGTGGTTGCTGAACTTCGAGTCGAGTAGTGGCTTGCCATCGCGATGGACGATCATTGACTTGTACACCATCTCACCATTAGCTCCCTTTTCGTAGTCGCCCAGGATGGTTTCCTGGTCCACTTCCTTCCAGTTCTGGAATTCATCTCTGGCCTTGTCAGCACATCCTGCCAGCAGACCCGTCTTCCTGTCAAAGTGAAGTGTGATATCCCGGCGACCTTCCCGTTGTACTTTCACGCTGGTGACATCTTTGCCGTGAAACTTGCTCTCACCCAGGGCAGTCAGTTTGAAACCGCTCTCGTGTACCAGCGGCCGCAGCGACAGCACCCACATCTGGTAAGCACTGTGCGCGGTCTCTTCCAGCTTGTCCCCTTCCAGTTCACGGCTCTGCCCCATCGCAGATTCTTTCGCCTTCTTTCCGTTCTGGATGAACGTGATTTCCATGTTCTGTCCCTGGAATTTCATCTTCATGTCGAAACGATACTTGTCAGGAGCTTCGAACTTCCACTTGGAATCGTACGGCATGCTCTGGCCGAAGAGCGTCATCTTGCCCTTCTCGTCCCAGGTTTCGTGATAGACCTTGTTATGATTCGGATACCCCGCCGCCTGGATGGCTTTCTGCACAATAGCCGTGGCATCGTCTGCCTTGACAACTACGCAGCCAAAATACATCAGAACAACTGCTGCTGTCAGGCGATACTTCATCATGATTTCTTTTCCTGCAATGAACATTGTCATCAAACAGAAACAACACCACTCTCTGACCTTACACGGGATTGCTTTTGAACGCTAACGGAAATGGTGCTTAGCTCGAGAATAACACATGAAGAAATCTTCATTGCCTTTTTGGCTCTTCTCGTGCAACTTCGTCTCAACTTCAGCGAAGTAATCAAGTATAGTAACAGTCTCTCTAATAAATGAGGTAGAACCGTTATGCACTTGTTGCGTGTGTTCCTGCTCTCAGCAGCCCTGTTCGGCTCAGCCACGTCTGTTGCCCTGCTGCCCGCCATAGTTGCTCAAGATAAAGCCGACCTGCCCGCACCGCTGGGTACCCGCATTGCTGATTTCACCGCTCCCGATGCTGCCACCAGCAAGCCCTGGACTCTCGCTGATCAGTCTCGCGACGCCAAGGCCACAGTCATCTTTTTCATGGGCACCGAATGCCCGGTGAACAACGCTTACGCTCCACGCCTCTCTGATCTCGTTGCCCGGTACAAGGACAAAGGTGTGGTTTTCGTCGGCATCAACAGCAACGATCACGACGATGCCGCTGCCATCGCCAAACACACGCAGGACTTCAAGATCGTCTTCCCCGTTCTCAAGGATGCTGATCAGAAGCTTGCCGAGAAGTTCAACGTGCAGCGTCTGCCCGAAGCCTTCGTTCTCGATGGCCAGCGGTTCGTTCGCTATCGTGGCCGCATCGACGATCAGTTCACACCACAAGTGAAACGCGAGAAGGCCAACACCCGCGATCTGCTGAACGCTCTGGATGAAGTACTCGCTGGCCAGCCGGTGAAGACACCGGTCACCCCGGTGGCTGGCTGCCTGATCGGTCGCAGCAAAACGCCAACCACGCCTCAGGATGGTGTTGCCATCACCTATACCAAACACGTCGCTCCCATCATTCAGAAGCATTGCCAGCTGTGCCACCGTGCTGGTGAAGTAGGCCCATTCAAATTGATGAACTACAAGGATGCAGCCGCCTGGGCGGACAACATCAAGGAAGTCGTCAGCGAAGGCCGCATGCCCCCCTGGCATGCTGATCCGAAAGTCGGGCACTTCGCCAACGACCGCCGCATGACCGATTCGGAAAAGAAA
>CAYPJB010000107.1:0-11461 GCA_964410845.1 uncultured Bacteroidales bacterium
GCTGAAACTGTCGAATGTATCAAGCAGTTTCGTTCTGATAAACTCTGCGATCAGTGTGGCTTGATATGTGAATGTAGTACTCGTCTGAATCTGAATCCAGCCAGCATCAAAGACAAGTTGCCGCATTGCTTCCAAGTCTCGCATGTTCAACATCGAATGCTGAAGGAAGCTATGCCATTCTTCAGACGAGGCTACCACTCGATATTGCGACAACGACAGCTTGCCGGTTGTCTTCAATTGGAGTTCGATGTCATCCGCGTTAATGTACACACCCAACAATTCCGGTTTGATCAAATGCTTGAGTGTGCTTTTGCCCGAGCCGTTAGGTCCTGCAAACATTCGAAGTCGCGGAGTATCAACACTCACTTGATTCGCACCCTGGTGCCAGCTGGTACATGCACTTTCGGACCGATTTGCCTGATCAATTGTTGTGATCCATCTGGACTAATTTCATAGATGGCGCTTTCAATGGTTTCAATCAGCTTCTGGCCAGCTAACCTGGCTCTTTCACGCGCCGCAGCAAACGCTGGCCCAGCGAGGAGAGGTATTTCTTCTTCAATTTCCCTTAGCTGACGTTCCTGTTCGGACATGATTTTCTCCATGCTTCAATTATACCACATCACTTGGCTGAGTGTACATCCTCAAAGCGTCTGCCGCGGAGTTCGGGGTTGAAGAGGCGGAAGCCTTTGTCTTTGATGCCTTGAACTGGATCAACCAGCACGAACCCGCCGTCGTCTTTGCCATCGAACCAGACGGAGTAGATGACGATACCATCAGAGAGGACTCGATAAAGAAGCGGCTTTCCAGAATAGGGATCGGTGGGGATAGCTTTCAGATAGGTGGGGACGAGATCGTTCATACTGGTGGGCCAATAACCCTTTGCTAGCCGGTAGCGTTCGCTGGCGATGCCGACGATGGCTGCATGGCGACACATGTTTACTGAGAGGCAAGCGGATACCAGCTTTTGCGAAGGTCCAGCAAAGAAGGCTGTCAGTGGACGCTGCATGCTGGTCCCAGCAGCTTTGTAGAGTTCCATCACTTCCTTAGGATGATGTGGCGTTAGTGCAAGCGCGTGCTGATGGAGTTTGAGCAGATCCAGTTGCGCAGGCTTTGTCTTGAGTAGTTCCATTTCGGCGTGCAGAAGATTCCACCAGGAGAAGGCTTTGTCAGTCATGCTGATGTCGGCTGACCAGCCTCCTTTCATTCTGCTGTGGTAGAACTCGATGAACTGGGTACGAGTTAAGCCGGATGATATTGTCTCAATACTCTGGTGATGCTCGGCACGCAACAGCTTGATAAGTTGTTGCAGATCATCATCCGGTTGTTTTTCCAAGATCGTTTGCAGATCAAGCAGCACTGCATCAGGCAATGTACCCAGGGCAAAAGCTCGATAGAGGCCGCTCAGACCGTTGGCGTAACAGGCGATACTTATCAGTCTGGCAATGTACTGTGGTGCCTCCCTGCATAAGTTGGCATTGCGTGTTTGCTGTCTCATCAATGGCACCAGCATCTGCCAACGCCCTTCATGAGCCGCCAGTTCCATCTCATCGCGAATTGCGTTCGAGAGAGTACGCAATTGCTGTGCCTGTGCAAGATTTTCAAATGGAGATTGATGATCGTTTGTCTCACTGGTGTACGTTGCCAATTCGTTACGCAGCGCATCCATTCGCGGATCGCTCAAGCGTTCCTTCAAGATATCGAAGTACTTCATGGGAAAACGCAACGTATAGTCGCGGCCATCGGGCTTAAAGTCGATGGCATCGGGTCGATCCAGCAGATCATCCCCGAACCAGCCTCGGTAGCCTGGTGGTAGAGCGGCAAGGCTTTTCAGGAAGCCGGGCGAGATGGGGAGCTTCTTGTGTTCTGCCTCCATGTCGGGCAGTTTCCAGTGGGGTTCGCTGGCTTCGATCTCGGCGATCAACTGCTTCAGTTCTTTGTTGGTGACGTAACTCTGATACCACGAGTAGGCAAAGAAGCTGACGGCAAAGGCGAGGAGCACCAGCAACAGGATGTGCCAGGGGCGGAGGCGTTGTCGCCAGGTTTTGATCGGAGGTTGTTGCATGGGTGCATGGTAACAGTTGGGGGGATGGTTTGCTACGGTCATATGAATTGCCTTCGCAATGGAATCTCGTTGCATCAAGATGAGATCGATTGAATACTGAGGTAGTAGGTTCTGTTCTGCACTTTCTTAGAGCGATTGCACGTCTTCCCTAGCTGGCGCTACGGGCTGTCAAGGTTTGTGACTTCACGCTAGTCGGAGGTGCTTATGACATTACTGAATCGTCGCGATTGGCTTTCGTCATTGGCGGCATGGCCACTGGATGCGGTGGGGCAGACTCTGCCACCAACGCTTGATCTGCATGTGCATCTCTTTGGCACTGGTGATTCAGGGAGCGGGTGTCGGCTCAGTGACATCGTCCAGAATGGCTTTCAGTTTCGGGCGCTCACCATTGCCCTCAACATTCGGGCGAAAGGTGCGACGCTGGATGAAGGCTACAGCAATGTTCTCGCTGATCACGTAAAGAATTCGGGGCTGACCAAGTGTGCCATACTCGGGCAGGATGCGGTGTATGAATCGAATGGCGAGCCGAACTGGGCACGTACCAGTTTCTACACGCCGAATGACTATGTGTTCAAGATAACGGCACAAGATTCAAAGACGATCCCCTGCCCTTCGATCAATCCGATGCGGAAGGATGCCATCGATGAACTGGAACGCATCCACGCCAAGGGTGCGAAGCTGTTCAAGATTCATCCGCCTACTCAAGGGGTCAATGTGGCTGATGTGAAACACACGAAGTTCTATCGCCGTTGTGCAGAACTCAAGATCGTCATCATGGTCCACACCGGACATGAACACAGTGCCCCGGTCATCGACAAAGACCTGGCCAATCCGGCCCGGCTCGAGTTGATGCTGGAACAGGGAGCTACCGTGGTCGCGTGTCATGCAGGCAGCGGGTGGGCTAGCGATACCCCCGATCAACTGCCTGCTTTCGCAAGCCTGCTCAAACGATATCCGAAACTGTGGGGTGACACATCGGTACTGGGCACAGCAGGGCGGGTACGCGACTTCTATCGATTGTTGGACGATCCTTCGCTTCGGGATCGGCTGTTGCACGGCAGTGATTTTCCGTTTCCGATCAGTCCGATATCATTCTCGGCCCGGGTCGGCAAAGAACAAATTGCAGAGATGGCTAGACAACGCAGTTGGATCGCCAAGGACTTTCAACTGAAGCAAGCACTGGGGGTGGGACAGGCATCCGCAGAGCGGGCATGGAAGATGATCATGGGATAACGGAGCATTCAGCAGGCGATTACCCACCAAGGATCCTAGCCGAGTCGCTATTTCTTGATCGTCGCAGGCTTGCTGAGCATGTCTCGAAAGTCCTGCCTGGCTGCCAGGGTGGAAAACGCTTTATCTTTCAGAACCAGTTCATGATTAACCCAACCTTCAGATTTGGCCTGGTTCAGTAATTGCACAGCTTGCTGATAAGATGCTTCAGCGAGCTTGCCATCCGTCTTCATTTGCAACGCTGCTAATTGAGACCAAAAGCGGGCCTGCTCGATCAGCACTTCATACCCGGACAGTTTGCGCGTATTCCAGCTTGTCAGCGTTTGTTCCAGACTAAGGGCATCCAGACGGCAGAGATAATACTGACAGAGAAGCGAGTAAACATTCGAGAGATGAGTAGGAGTCTTTCCCAGTGAACGCATCAGATAGACAAACATCCATGGGTAAGCATCATTGTCACGCTGTAATTCATGAAGACTGCTGATCATAATGTACAGACAGTAAAGCGTGTTGCTGTGCTTGTCGGTGAACTTCTCGGTGAATAGAGGGAGTGCTTCCTGGGCGGTGGTAAATGCTTCCCGATGCTGCCCCAAAGCGGTGTAACAATTCGCGATATCAATGATGCTGCCGAGCGTCTGCGGATGATCCTCCCCTTGAATGTTATTTCTTGATTGCAGTATGGATTTATACAGATCCATCGCCTTCTCAGGCTGTTTCATCATCAACAGACATTCCGCTTTACTGCTCATGACTTCAATTGCAACACCATGATCTTTATGGAGGTACTTTCTGGAAAGTTCAATTGCTTCGTTGAGCAGAGCCAGGGCTTCCTGGTGCCTGCCAATGCAAGCATAGGAATAGCCCAGATTATTCATACAGAGTAGAGTAAATGGATCCTTTTCCCCGCGATGCAATCGGGTCAGCTTGAGTACCTGCTCACGCAAATGGATTGCATCATCAATGCGTTTGATCCGATCATAACTGTTTGCCAGGTTATTCATGGCCATCTGGGTAGTGTGACTGGCCAGGCCAAACTCATCGCGTGCTTGGTGAAAGGCAAGTTCCCGAGCAGCTAGAGCTTTCTGAGGCTGGTCCATGTGTTCAAAGAGATTAGCCACCGCCAGCCGTGCCTGAATAGTGTCAATGTGCCGTAGGCCGAGGTGTTTCTCTCGCAGTTCCAGACAGCGTTCAAAATCTTCCATCGCAATCTTGAATTCACCCAGGAAATCAAAGGATCGGCCGATGGAGATACGAACCGTAGCCTCGGTAAGGGGTTTGTCCTTGAACTTCTTGGCAATCGCAGATCGTGATGCCAGGATGACCTCTCTCATGGAGACATTTCTGCCCTGTCCCATTTCCGTACTCAGCGGCCGGGCAGCACCAAACAGATCGTCTACCATGAAGTCCAGCACGGCCTGGGTTTCAGCTCCCTTGTCCAGGGCTTCCTTTTCCTTGGCTCTGGTGTAAAAAATGCCGACCACAGCACCCGCAATACCAATCAGCAGAATGGCCACGATGACTTGCAGCAGTCGCCGGCGATACTGGAGTTCTTCCGCATGCACCTGGGTCTTGGCTCGTTCCAACTCGGCTTGCTGGGCACGCTGATCTGCAGCGATACGAAGCTGAGCCACTTCTTTTGCCACTGCTTCGCCGTTGGGCGGACGATCATCCCGATTCACAGCCAGGCAGCGTTTCGCCAGGTTGATGATCTCCGGTTCCGCCCCGGATTGCTCCAGTCTGTCGTAGGCATCCTGAATCAAGCCCATGGCAGATTGCATCAGGGCTTTGTCAGTGTTCTTATCATCAAAAGGCGGCTTGCCGGTGAGCAGACAACAGAGAATAGCCCCCAGGCCAAAGACATCTGCTCGGGCATCAGCAGACACTTTGCCTGCCGATTGCTCAGGTGCCATGTACGCAGGAGTGCCGACAACGGTGCCTGCTGTGGTGAGTCCGGAATCAGCAGTCGTTTGAACGTGTGCTGTCGTGACAGATGATTCAGTCGATTCTGGCACAACGGGTGCCCGCATCATCGGCGAGGAGGCCTGGTTCAGGTGTTTTGCCAGCCCCCAGTCCATCACCTGCACTTCACCGAAGGCCCCCACCATGATGTTCTGGGGTTTCAAATCGCGATGCAGCACTTCGTGCGCATGGGCATAACCAATCGCCTGGCAGATCGATTCAAAAATGCTGAGATAATTCGCAGGGATAACGTGCGGTTCATTGCTGACTGAGGAACTGGACGACTTGTTCTTCCAGATCAGCTCCCCCAGCGTATACCCCTTGATCAGCTTCATCACCAGGTACGGGTTGCCATCGCTGAGCTTGCCGGTCTGATGGACAGCAGGAACACCAGGATGCTGGAGTTTGCCCGTGATGCGAGCTTCTTCGAGGAAGCGAGTTGCTTGAATGTAGTTGTGATAGTAACGAGGCTGAAGCACCTTGACAGCTATCTCGCGGTCGAAGGCCAGATCGTGAGCACGGTAGATGATTCCCATACCACCGCGCCCCACTTCATTGAGAAGTTGGAAACCCGGTGGCGCTTCCGGTGGCGGTGTGACTTTTGATTCATCGGTGGCAATGCCATTTGCGCGAGCCGCCGCCCTTCTGGATTCAGCACTCGGATGTTCAAAAACGGTACTGTCCCATGTCATGGCTGAGCCGTCTACTGAAAGAAAAAGCGGGGCAGGCTCGAGAATGGCGAGCCTGACAAATATAGCTCAGATTTTGCGAAGATTAGCGCATTGGCCCCGTTGGCAAGGTTCCTTTGGGTTCTGCAGGCGGAGTGCCTTTAGGTTTCTCTTTTTGGCAGCCAACAGAAGCAATGGTCAAAATGCACATCAATGCCAGCAACAAGTGACGCATGGGGCGGATTCCTTGAAAAATGAACAGGAGCACTGCACGATCATCGTTCAGTGGACACCATTCTCACATAGCTGAACAGGAATTCAAGTGTTATCGGGTGTTACGCAGGAAGATGAGTAATGAGGCTGCGAAAGTCGTTGACGGCTTGATTCAGGTCATCATTGATGATCTGATACTGGTACAGGCGTGTTCCGATGTCAATTTCCTGCAAGGCTGACTCCAGCCGCTTCTCGAGTGATGCCTGGCTATCGGTAGCACGCAGACGCAACCGTCGTTCGTATTCCGCAGGGGTAGATGCACGCAAGAAGACAGTGATACACTCTGGCATCTGCTGTTTAACCTGCAAGCCTCCCTGCACATCAATCTCGAGCAGTACGTTGATGCCCTGCTTCAAATAAGGATCGACCTCATCGCGCAAAGTACCATAGTGATGGCCATAGACCTTGGCATGTTCGAGAAACTTGTCAGCATGGATGGCATCGAGGAATCGTTCTGAAGTCCAGAAGTGGTAGTGGACTCCATCCACTTCCCGGGGACGTGGCTGACGTGTGGTGGCGGAAATGGCCAGGCGCAGGGGCAAATCACCCGAAGCCAGTGACTCACGAATCAGTGTCGTCTTTCCGCTGCCACTGGGGCCGGAGAGAACGATGAGTCTACCGGGCTTCTGGGAGTTACTCGACATTTTGGATGAGCTCACGCATCTTTTCGAGAATCGCCTTCATCTCCACTACCTGCTTGGTGATCATGATATCATTGGCTTTCGATCCAATGGTATTCAATTCCCGATTCATTTCCTGAACCAGAAAATCGAGCTTGCGACCGGTGCTTTCCTGCTCGCCGACAAACTGATGAAACTGTTCAAGGTGACTGTTGAGCCGGACGATTTCTTCATGAATATCAGTGCGGTCTGCAAAGATGGCCACTTCCTTGATGAGCGTGCCCGCTTCCAGGGCGACCTGGTAATCCGTCATGATGGCCTGCAGCTTTTCATGCAGACGTTTGCGATAGTCGCCTGCCACTTCGGGAGCACGGGTCTGGATAGCCTGCAACCGCTCTCGGAAGGTTCTGGCCAGATCCAGCAGTCCTTCTGCCATCTTCTGACCTTCTTCGGCCCGCATTTTCTGGAGCTTGGCCAGTGCAGCCACTATGACCGGTTCAACAAGCTTCCAGGAGCCGCTGGCATCATCGTCTTTGAGGGAACCAGCGTCCTGCACAACTCCGGGCACGGCCAGCAGTGCAGTCACATCGCAGTGCAGGGTCAGGCCTTCCGCCAGCATGAACTGATTCAGTTGATCGTAATAGGCCTTAAGGGCAACGGGATTAATCTGAAAGTCTTCTGGGCGGGACACTCGGGTGAGCCCTACCTGCATCTGCACGGTGCCACGTTTCAGTGCCTCGCGCAGTAGCCGTTCCATTTCCGATTCGAACTTCTGGTAGACTTCTGGCGCCTTGATACTGATCTTGAGAAAACGATTATTGACCGAGCGAAGTTCCACAGTGATGGTGAGTGCAGGCCCCTGCCAGCGAGCATCGCCATAGCCTGTCATACTCAGTAACACTGTTCGATCCTTTTGCGTTGGAGTGGGCAGGAAGTAAAACATGCCCCGCAGGGCATGTATGGTAATAACTCTGGCAGTTCACCAAACTACATCGGCCTGATCCAGATCTGAAGCATGATCAAAAACATCCAGATGGCAGCGGTAATCAGGGTAATTCGGGTGAAAGTATCACCAGCGCGGGAACCAAAGGGACTGGAACCACCTGCACCACCCAAGGCACCGATGAGACCACCGCCACGACCACGCTGGATGAGAATCAGCAGAATCATGATTAAGCTGGCGAGAAAGATCAAAACACTGAGCAGATTGGAAAGAAATTCCACGAAACTCTACCTCAATCAGCGATACGAATAGTCTGACCAGCTGTTAGTATATGAGGGTAGCTGCAGGTGGACAGCCAACTTAATCCAAGTTCTCATGCAGGATTCATGCCTAATCTCACGTTGGTTTAATTGGTGTAGGTTATGATGTGGTAGATGAAATTAATGAGAGGGAACAGGCTATGAAGATTCTTCTTGCCGAGGATTACTATCCTCTGGCGCGTGCCTTGAAGCAGGGGCTCGAAGAGGAAGGCTACGCCGTTGACTGGGCCAAGGACGGTGAAGAAGCCAACATAAAAGCCCGGGCCATGCTTTACGATGTCATTGTCCTTGATTTGATGTTGCCCAAGATTGATGGTTTAACGCTACTGCAAGGCTGGCGTAAAGATGGCATGAGCAGCCACGTACTGATCCTCACCGCCAAGGATCAACTCCCCGACAAGATTAAAGGTCTGGATCTGGGTGCAGACGATTACCTCACCAAACCGTTTGAAATGGATGAACTGCTTGCCCGTCTGCGAGCGCTCATTCGTCGCGGGCACCAGGTGAAGGACCCGATCATCCGCATTCATGACCTGGAAATCGATTCTGCCGCTCGCAGCGTCAAGCGAGGCACCAAACGCATCCATCTGACACCGCGAGAATACGCTCTTCTGGAATTTCTTGCATTCCATCGAGGCAAGGTTGTCACACGCCCGATGATTTGGGATCATCTGTACGACGAAGAAGATGAAAATACTTCAAACGTCGTGGATGTCTACATTCGATACCTCAGAAACAAGATCGACAAAGGCTTTGAAAAGCCACTGATCCTGACACGCTGGGGTGAAGGCTACATGCTGCGAGGCGAGGACGACGACGAGATCGTCGCACAGCCGGAGGAAATGCTGCAGTGAGGTCGATCCGGGTACGTCTACTGCTGATGTTATTGCTCCTCGTAACCGTCGTTCTTGGCGGCTTATCGTGGTATGTCTATGAACAGACACGCTTTCTGCTGCAAGCCAAGGAATTGGCAACGGCAGAGCTCCTGCGAAATCAGGGTGAGAAGCGTGCCAAGCAATACAAGGACCAGTTCTACGATCGCCTGATCGTTCAGGCAGAACGCTTAGGCAGGCAGGCCTACGAACGTACAGAACTCTCACCAGTCGTCCCTATCCTGGGCCCTTACTATACAGGGCATTTCTTTAATACGCTCTCCAGCAGTCTGCTGAACCCCAATACTACGGGCAATATTGCAGCCCACATCATGCCTGCCCTCAGTGTGCAGGATTGGCGAGTCATGCTGGCAATGTTCGCCAAGCGAACGATTGTCGTGCAGGAGCGAGCCATTGATGATGGTGATGTCTTCCAACTCTGGACACCGCGTGCCACCGTTCAATCAAGTAATATGCCCAATGACTGCTTCAAGATAAGCACGGACCATCTGCGAAGCCTTCCGCTCTACGAACCATTCATTCAGGAAGAAGTGCTGAAGTGTGGCAGTCGTTACACCATGGTTTCCATCAAGATGCCTGTGGTGTACGAGTCCTTCATGACTGGCAATTTTTTCGACAGCACCATGGTAGGCCGAACAGTCACGCGATACCCAACGCGAAAAGACCCGCTGAGCAGACCACGTCCCATCTATTCGATGGTCGTTCAAATTGCCCGTTTGACCGATCAGCGCGATAAGGTGCTGAATACCATCAAGGAAGATGTGGACCGCGAACTGGCTGCACTGCAGCGGGAATCGGAACTGGTGCGTGGCGACACGTTGAACCGTCTCATTCTTATCTGCCTGGCGACCATCTCTCTCTGTGCCCTGGCCATCACCTGGGTCAGTCGATCCAGCCTGGCACCGCTAGTGAATGTTGCCGAAGCGGTAAGCGACCTGACTCCGAAGGATTTGCGTCTGAAATTCGATGGCACTCAGCTTGACCCGAAAAAGTTGCCGGAAGAACTGGCTCCTATCGTGCAGCGGTTGCAGGAATCACTCGAATCCCTGGAGAATGCCTTCACCCGCGAGAAACGAGCAACAGCGGACATTTCCCACGAACTTCGAACGCCGATCGCCTCGCTACTGACCACCATGCAGGTGGCGTTACGCAAACCCCGCACTGAAGAAGAGTACCGTGCTACGCTCAAACAGTGTGTTGAGACCGGCACGCACATGCGAACCCTGGTCGAGCGTCTGATGCAGTTGTCCCGTTTGGACGCAGGCGTGGATGTTGCCAAGAGTGAACCGGTCGATGTCGTTGAACTGGCTGGGCAATGTGTCGATATGGTTCGGCCACTGGCAGAACAGCGTCAGATCAGCATCGAAATGGATGTGGATGATTCCGCCAGCAACCTGGAACTCATTGCCAGCGATCCTGCTAAGATGCGGGAGATTCTTGTCAACCTCATTGATAACGCCGTTCATTACAACAAAGATGCAGGCCAGGTGACTGTCAAAGTCTCAGCGGCCCCTAAAGCAGTGATTCTTGAAGTGCAGGATACCGGCGTGGGAATGACTGAAGAAACCCGTGCGCATCTCTTCGAACGCTTCTACCGAGCCGATTCTTCCCGGCAGTCGTCTACCATTAATGCCGGCCTGGGTCTAGCCATCGTGAAAGGGTACGTCGAACTTTTCGGTGGCAGTATCAGTGTCAGCAGCAAAGTGGATGAAGGGAGCACGTTCCGCATTACACTCCCTCGGAAGGCGGCACCGGTGATGCAGGACGAGCCTGCCAGCGTTTGATCGAGAAAAGATCTTTCGTTGAAGCTCGCGTGTTCTTCGGGTCCTGAATCAGTTCTGCCAGCATCTCCCCCATCACCGGTGCGAACTTGAAGCCATGGCCGGAGAAACCACAGGCGATGGCAACATTTTCGTAATCAGGGTGTGTGTCGATCACGAAATGACGGTCAGGTGTCAGCGTGTAGATACACGGTGCCGTTGCCGAGATGGGCGACTGGGCCAGGCCAGGAATGTGTCGCTGCAGGAACTGTCTGACTGCCACGGAGTCGCTCTCGGTGTATTCACGCACGATTTCGTCGGGGTGGTTCAACTCCGGAGCACCATAGTGTTGAGCCAGCTTCACCCCCGGTCCAGCCTCGAGAGGAATGCCATAGAAATCGCCCAAAGGAGTGTCCATGATGAAGATGGGGAAACGGTCCTGCAGGTAGTCACGTTCACGACCGGTCGGCGGGGTAAACCAGAGTTGCATCTGGCGCATCACTTTCAGGGGTATTGCCAGTTGCTGTAATACAGATGTTGCCCAGGGGCCTGCAGTGATGATGAGCTTCTCTGCCTGGTACGTGGCTTTGCTGGTCATCACTTCCACATGGGAAACAGAGCTGTTCCAGGAAACCACTTGCTCGTTGCTTTGTAATATTGCTGCGTGCCTCGTTGCCTCCGCCTGCATACTGAGAACGCATTGCTCCACTGCCAGCCAACCAGCACGTTCCTC
>CAYPJB010000108.1:0-11440 GCA_964410845.1 uncultured Bacteroidales bacterium
AGAACGTTCGAGCAGACGGCTGTGACAGTAAAACACGTTACCGGGATAAGCTTTACGACCTGGAGGACGACGCATCAACAGAGAGAGCTGACGGTAAGCCGCAGCCTGCTTGGACAAATCATCGTACACGCAAAGAGTATCACGGCCTTTGTACATGAAGTACTCAGCCATCGCCGTGCCGGCATAAGGGGCGATGTATTGCAGCGGTGCAGATGCTGCTGCAGAGGCAACGACCACAATGGTGTAATCGAGAGCGCCACTGACGCGGAGTCGCTCGATCACTGTTGCGACCGTTGATTCCTTCTGGCCGACAGCGACGTACACACAAATAACGTCTTCTTCGCGCTGATTGATGATCGTATCAATCGCAATAACAGTCTTGCCTGTCTTGCGGTCACCGATGATCAATTCACGTTGGCCACGACCAACAGGCGTCATGGCATCGATAGCCTTGATACCGGTTTGCAGCGGCTGCTTCACTGGCTGACGTTCAGCTACACCAGGAGCATTTGATTCGACCAGGCGGTATTCCGACGCAAGAATCGGTCCTTTGCCATCGAGCGGATTGCCAAGCGGGTCGACTACGCGACCAAGCATGGCTTCACCGACGGGCACGCTGAGAAGTGTGCCGGTACACCGGACTTCATCACCCTCGCGAATGCCAAGGTAGTCACCAAGGATGATGACACCAACGGAGTTCTCTTCGAGATTGAAAGCCATGCCGCGAACGCCAGCACGGGTGAACTCGAGGAGTTCGCCTGCCATAACGCCAGCCAGGCCGTAAACCCGGGAAATACCGTCGCCGACTTCAAGCACACGGCCAACTTCACTGGCTGCGAGTTGCCCGCGGTACTGGCTGATTTCGTTAGACAGTACAGAAACGATCTCGTCTGCCTTGAATTTCATGAGTGCTTCTTTCCAGGAGCTGGTTCTTAAGCTGGTTAAGACGGGCTTTCACAGTGCCATCGAATTGCCAATCACCGACACGCACAATGAATCCGCCTAGCAATTCCGGATCGATCTGTTCTTCGAGGATAGGTTCCTTACCGAAGAGATCTTTCAGTTGATTCTTGAGAGCCTGCCGTTGAGAGTCATCGAGAGCCACAGCGGACTTCACGAACGCTGGCACATGGTTCTTCTTTTCGTTCAGAAGGCTGCGATAACTGCTGGCGATGGCATGGATAATATCCAACCTGCCATGACTGTTCACCACTTGCAGAAAGTTGACGAACTGATCACTAGCCTTGCCGCGAAAGAACTTTTCGAAAAACTCTGTTTTCGTTCCGACGGCAATAGTACCACTGGCGAGGAACGGATAGAGATCAGGTTCTTTCTCGCAGGCTTGCAGAACCAGTGCATCCAACTCATCGCCAACGGAATTGGCATCACTGCCTGCAGAGAGGAAAAGCGATTCCGCATAAACTCGAGCAACGCGTTCCGCGCTGACATCGACTTTTTTGAAATGCTTTACATCTTCCAGGGGATTGCTCATGGTTAAGCCGTCCCCGTCTTGCCAGCAGTGGCCTTCATTTCCTTCATGGCTTCGTCGAAGACTTTCTTATGATCATCCGGGCGAATTTCCCGTTTGAGCGTCTTCGAGGAAAGCATGGAGGCAAGTTGAGTCGATTGATTCCAGATATCAAGCAGTGCCTGGTCACGGGCAGTATCGATGTCCCGACGCAGGCGATCACGTTCTTCGCCAATTTCCTTCTTGGCAGCAGTGAGCATGTCATCCTTGGCTGAGGTAGCGTCTTTGCGAGCTTCATCCATCATCGAACGGATGTTCTCGTTAGCCTTGGCCATCTCTGCTTTCAGCTCAAGACGAGACTTTTCAGCTTCGTTCCTGGCATTCTCTGCTGCAGAAATAGCATCAGCAATGTTCTGCTCACGCTTTTTCAAACCTTCCAGCATGGCTGGCCAAGCTGTTTTGCTGAGAATGAAGAGCAAGCCACCGAAGACGACAATGGTCCAGAGGCCAAGATCCCATCGAAGGGAAGCCATCTGCGCGACCGTAGGAATGTGCTCGTTCTTTAGACGAGTCACTCTGCCTTTGGCCAGCAGATCAGATAGCTCTGTGGCATCAGCGGGCTTGGACAAGTCGAATACTCGGCTCTTGTCGTGCCCCTGCTCATCCTTGACATCAGCTTCATACTTGGAGCCATGGCCAGCATCATCCGAAGCGTTCACACTGTTCACCAGTGTGAAGCTCAACAGGGCTGCCAGGAGTAGTGTCACACGCAACATGGAACGCTCCGAGTGCATTGATCAACCTGAAGTAGATGGATCAACTGCTTAGCCAATGAAGAGGCCGAGCAAACAGAAGATGAGGGCGATAATGCCAGCACCTTCGAGCAGAGCTGCGATGGTGATCATATTTGTTGCAACCTTGTCGGAGACTTCTGGCTGGCGAGCCATGCTCTCCAGAGCCGAGCCACCGATACGGCCGAGGCCAAGGCCTAAGCCGAGCACAACCAGACCGCAACCAAGGCCAACACCAACAGCTTTGGGCATGCTATCAGCGGCTGCAGCAGGAGCTGCAGTCAGGGCCAGAGCAGCGAGGGCGATCCAGCAAAGATTCAGCACTTTCATGTTGAGTACGTCTCCAGGTTACAAAGCCGGCACGGGTGTCTATCGGAGCCAGAAGCGGACCGGGCCGGGTGGGCCGCTTGCCAGGCGTGTGTCATAGCGATGTCAATCACACTTACATCATCTGTCTATGAATCAATGATGTGGGTGCAAAGCCATCCCAAGGAACAAACTGGTCAAAAACGTAAATACGTAAGCTTGCAGAAACGCAATAAAGAGTTCCAGCAGACTTACACCAACTACCATCAGCACACTGCCAACGGTAATCGGTCCAAACAAGAACCAACCTGCGTATTTCGACATGGCAATGAAGCCAAGAATACTGGCAAGCACCAGGTGACCTGCAAACATGTTGCCAAAAAGTCGAATGGCGAGCACGCATCCCTTGATGACTGCTCCCAGCATTTCAATGAGACCAACCAGCACCGTGACAGGCACGGTCAAACCAAAAGGCAAATGGCCCACGTGTGGGAAATAGCTCTTGAAGTAACCCGGTAACCCGAGTTTGTACATCGCACTGCCGTGAATGGTCAGAAAGGCGAATCCAGCAAGAACCAAGGTTACTGACAGGCTTCCAGTTGGGGAACCAAGGCCAGGGATCATGCCAAGCAGATTGCAGAACAGGATGAAAAGGAATATCGTCCAGAGGAAAGGAACAAACTTGTCAGCATCGTGTTCGCCAATGGCGGGCTTGGCAATCTTCTCACGGACGAAGGTGAGCAGCACTTCAAAGGTATTCCAGATGAAACCTTTGGGTGCCTGCCCGGAACGTGCTGATTTGGCAATAGGCAAGTAGATGATCAGAATCAGGCCTGCAGCAATCAGTTGCAACAGCATGAACTTGCTCATCCAACTCGGCAGATGAAAGCCGATGTCGAAGTTTTCGAGCAAGCTGATGTGGTACCCATCCATCACGTGATGGAAAAGATCGACAGCAAAGAGAGATGTTTCGAAGCTCATTAGTTGTCGTGCTGGATACGGGTTAGGGTCTTCGCCTGATCTCACGCAAGTGCAACAGCAACCCGACTTGATAGTAACCAGCGACACTGATCCAGAATGGCACACCCCAGGAAGGATACGCCATTCTAAATGCCAATGCTGCCAGCACCAGAGTCAACAGCATCCGCCAGACAAGCAAGCGAAGCTGATGCGAGAGCCAAGCAGTTCCCATCTTAGAAACGTCGTGCGGATCGGCAACTTTGAAACGTCGAGTTATCTCGAAAGTTATCAGAACAATGCTACCCGCCGTCAGACTGCTCCATACTGCATCGATTCCAGCCAGCGAGCTGAGTGACAGGCCAATGACAAAACTGATGCACCAGACAACAAGAAGCATCATGATTTGTCTGAATCGCCTGTTGGACGGAGGAGCGACATGAGATGAATAAAGCCGAGCACAGGGCCAAGGAGGGCGCCAATGATGGTGCAGATCGGCATGGTTTTCAGCCAGTAATCCAGCCCGGCACCTATACCCACAGGAATTGCCATCTCCATCCCGATCTGGCTGATCTGAAGAATTCGGATGGCATTGCGTTGATCAGTCTGGGGAGGCTTCTCCATCTGGTTAGCGTATACGATGGAGCGAGGTTGAGAAGGTAAGGGCTATTCCGTCGCAGCTGATAAAAGAGACTTTTTGATCTGCCGACCCTGTTGTACCAGCTCCGTAAGTGCGGTCTGAACACTGGCCAGATCGTTATCAATACCTGCAGTCAGGGAATCTGTTTTGGTTTGGAGAGCCTGCCAACCATTGTCATCCTCAGAAAGATCCACCTGATTTTTTTCAGGTTGCCCGCCAGCGAGTTGACGATGGACATGCGAAAGCCTGTCCTCAGCCCGTCGAAGAGCTTCGTCCAGTGATGCCTGCAGGTCGCGAAAGATAGCTGCGTGATCCATAGATTGCTCACATACCATGAGCTCGCTGACAGGGAAAGAGGAGTTCACAGAATCGCAAGCGAATTCGTTGTTTTTCCTGCTCATCCAAAGTGGTTGCTTGATCGAATAATTGTCACAAGTCCCTTCTCCACAGGATCTTCCATGTCTGAGTACTTATTGCAACGGGAACAATTCATCCCGCAACCCATAGATACCGTCTTCGACTTTTTTGCAGACGCAGCCAACCTCGACTTCTTAACGCCACCCTGGCTGCATTTTCAGATCAAAACTGCACTTCCCATCACCATGCAGACGGGCACACTCATCGACTACACCATCCGCTGGCGACTGCTGCCGGTAGCCTGGCGAACTGAGATACTCGATTGGTCCCCGCCACATCGGTTCATTGATCAACAGATCAAAGGACCCTACAAGCTCTGGCATCACACGCATACCTTCGAAGTGCATTCGGGAGGAACGTTGATGAAAGACATCGTTCGCTATGCTCTGCCCATGGGACCATTGGGAACGGTAGCCCATGCGATCATAGTCAAGAAGGATCTGCATGCCATCTTTGATTATCGCTTTCAACGCATTGCCGAACGGTTCGGTTCCGTAAAATGGAAGGTGCCACTCCCAGCCTAATTCAACGGGGACGCATCATGCCACTAGGCAAAACCTTTGACAGCATCACTCACACCATCGCGAACAGTCCGATGGTTCGCCTTCGTCGGGTGATCCCCGCTGAACACGCCACCGTCTTTGCCAAATGCGAATTCTTCAACCCTCTCAACAGTGTGAAAGATCGCATTGGCGTGGCCATGATTGAAGATGCAGAACGGCGAGGCATTCTTACCACTGAAACGCATATTATCGAGCCTACCAGTGGCAATACCGGCATTGCACTAGCCTTCGTCTGTGCAGCCAAAGGCTACAAACTGACGCTGACGATGCCTGAATCCATGTCCCTGGAACGACGAGCGTTGCTGCGAGCTATGGGTGCCAACCTGGTTCTCACCCCCGCCGCCGAGGGTATGCGTGGCGCTTTGAATAAAGCCGAGGAACTGGTGAAGGATGGGGGCAAACATGCCTGGATGCCTCAGCAGTTTGAGAACCCTGCCAACCCCAAGATTCATGAACAGACAACTGGCCCCGAAATCTGGGAAGACAGTGGCCACAACATCGATGCCATCGTGTGCGGTGTTGGTACCGGCGGCTCGATCACTGGTGTTGCCCGCTACATTCGCCGGTTTAATCTTGACTTCAAAGTCATTGTCGTCGAACCGAGTGCTTCGCCGGTGATTACCCAAACTCGGAATGGTGAACCGCTCAAGCCAGGATCACACAAGATTCAGGGAATCGGCGCTAACTTCGTTCCCAAGAACCTGGATCTCACTCTGGTGAACGAAACACTTCAAGTCAGCAATGAAGCAGCCATCGAATGGTCACGCCGCATGATGAAAGACGAAGGTATCATGGCTGGTATCAGCAGCGGCGCCAATGTCTGGGGTGCTGCTCAGGTAGCTGCCCGACCGGAGTTTCATGGCAAGCGAATTGTCACGATTCTTCCCAGCCTGGGTGAACGATATCTCTCGACAGCTCTCTTCGATGGATTGAAGGATTAAATAAGAGCATGCTTTCCAGCGTCATTGCTGGAATTCCCATGATGTAGCAACAGCAGCACGTGTAGAATAAGTCTGGCACGTTGTAAGAGGATGGAACTCATGGGGCAAATTTTCAATGCTGTTGTTGATTTCCTGACTGATGATGGCTGGAAATACACTATCCTGGAGGACGATCAGGATCTGCTAGCCTTAACACTTTCCTTCAAAGGGAAGAACGGATCCTGGCAATGTTTTGCCATCGTCGATGAGGAAAAGCACTGGCTGCGGTTTTACTCCATCCTGCCAGTCCATGTGAATGAAGATAAACGCGTTGACGCCATGGAATTCATGACCCGAGCCAATTATGGTCTCATGCTCGGCAACTTTGAAATGGATATGAATGATGGCGAAGTACGGTTCAAAACCAGTATCGATGCGGAAGGGGGCGAACTCACCAAGCCCATGATTGATAATCTGCTACGTTCGAACCTGATTTCGATGGACCGATACTTTCCCGGCATGATGGCTATTCTGTACAGCGATCGTTCGCCTGCTGACATCTACGATAACATTACCAACGAGGCAGATAAACCAAGTCTGGACGATGACTAGGGATTACTGTTGCGGAATCAGGAATTGCTGACCAGCATCAATCCACTGTTTGATGCGATCTGCGGTAATCGATTCAACATGCCCATCTGCAAAGAAGTAGTTGGAACGGCCCGGAATAGTTTCAGCCGAATTCGGGAACCGATCGGGTTGAATACCAAGACGGCCTGTCGTTCGAGTCCATGCCATGGCAGTTGGTGGTGCAAGCCAGCCTTGGGGGAAGATGTATCCTGGTCCTGGTACTCCTGCCTGTTCACTGACAGGCATGATGGCAATAGCTTTCGATAAACTGACACAATCACTTAGTCGTTCGCAGTGCAGTTGTTTCCCATCTGGCCCCAAAATGGTAGTCGCAAAGTAGGGATTGAGCACAAAGCTTGATGAATAGCGGGTCGGGAAAAGCTTCATGTATTCCAGACGATCCTTGCGGAAAGGATCGGATGGACTCACCAGGCATTCCTGAATCTCACCGTAATTCTCGATTTTCTTGATCCAGGCATCAAATGGATCGGAGGATTTGTGTTTTACTGTTCGCCCTTGATGGGCACGTGCATAAGCAAGCCAGGCATGACCGATGGTTCGAAGCTGTTCGCGATCTTCCTGCTCTTCTGCTAAGAGCCGTAATCGCATGACTGCCGGCAAGAGCAGCGCTAATAGGATTGCAATAATAGCAATGACTACGAGCAATTCCACCAGCGTGAAACCAGATCGTGTCATGGAAAATCGCATCGAAGTTACCGTGCGAAAGGCGATAGTCATCCTATGACTGAAAACATCCAATCATTTGTCAATATAGGGTAGTCTCCTCGATATACACCGGTCAAGCCACAAAATAGAAAAAACTATCCCATTTTGAAACCTGTAGAATGGCAGGATAATTCTCGCAGGGAGTATCACGATGGCAGTTCTACATTGGCGAACTGGTAAGCCAGCTGGCGAAGCTCAACAGATGATTCAACAACAACTCGAAAAGACCGGATACGGTGACCAGGTTTCCTGGGCGGGCAACACCTTCACCGCATCAATCGCCATGGGTTTCATGCTCGATATCGCTGGCACGGTAAACGATCAGGA
This sequence comes from uncultured Bacteroidales bacterium, assembly GCA_964410845.1. Taxonomy (GTDB): domain Bacteria; phylum Planctomycetota; class Planctomycetia; order Gemmatales; family HRBIN36; genus JAEUIE01. Next base: position 7,746 of record CAYPJB010000108.1, read on the forward strand.
AGTGGTCCTTGAAAAGTGTGGCGGAATGTCTGGGGATATGGCGTTAGGAAAGCTGAAAAAGATGTTTGAGTATCTTTTTCCGGGCGGCGAGCAAACCAGCTAGCGACGAAGTAGTTCACGCACCTTGAGGATGAGAGTCATGCTCGGTGCATGAGTGATTTCACTCTGCATCACCATGTTCAATGCCTGTTCGAAAGGCATGGTTACCTGGCGAATTAGTTCAGTGCCATCAGGTGATCGTGGCACGAACCGTAACTGTTTTGCCAGGTATAGCTGAGTCGGGGACAGAATACAGGCAGTAAACGGATCGAGTCTGCCGAGATCCACCCAGTCGTCTGCTTCGATGCCTAGTTCTTCACGCAACTCACGCCTGGCAGCGACTAACGGTTCTTCGCCAGGTTCTCTGCCACCACTGACGCATTCAATGGTGACCTTGCCCACAGCATAATGAAATTCTTCTGTCAGGTGGACCTGCCCATCTGAATCGAGTGGCAGCACACAAACACCTGGTTTGATGTGTACCACCGCAAAGGTTCCCGAATTGCCATCAGGACGAATCACCTCGTCCCGTTGCACTTGTACCCAGGGGTCCTGGTAAGCCCATCGTCGATGTACTATCTGCCAGGGGCCATGCTGCTTTATGGTATCTTCCGAGCTGGATGAACTCATCGCTTTTCCTGTGGTACATCCCGATATTGCGAGTGACAACGGAGGCAAATTGCCTGTGAACTCTTGAAATGCTTATTGATGGAGGTGGTACTTTCATTGCCGGGAGGTTCTCGCAAGGCAGTCTCCAGGCGTTTAGCTTCCAATACTGCCTCCTGCAGCATCATTTGGAACGGCACTGGCCATTTCTGGTTTCCTGTTGCTCGCTGCAGTTCTACATAGTGTTCCCGAAGCATCAATGCTTCGTGAGCTGGCTCGATGTCTGGATGTTTTTCCGGTGGGTGCCACTTGGACTGCTGGCAGAGTTTCAGACGATCCCAATGTTCATCGATGGCAACCATTCGTTGAACAAGTGTGCCGAGATGGGCCACTTCAGGAAAATCGTTGCTCACCTTGTCCCAGGGAATGATGGCAGGTCGCTGGTAATCACGAGTTGCAGCAAACAGTCCCAGGTACTTTGGATCTGTACCTGCTGCCTTGAGAATCGCCAAAGCAGATGCCGTGGAACAGGATGGATCGAGATGCAGTTTCACAACAGCAGCGGCAGCAGGGCTGCGATGTTTGCCATGATGGCAATGCATGTAGACGAGGCCGGGCAATTCTTTGACGGCTTTCGCGAGCCGTAAGCTCTGATCTTCTGGTACACCATCATATCCAATTGGAAGATGGACGTAGCGGAGGCCAAACTTCTTCGACAGTGGCAGTTCTGGACGGGCACCATCAACGGATATGATTGTCTTGACCCCCAGCTTTTGCAATGTACGAAAGCCAGTTTCACCTTCCGGGCTGCTCCCAGAGAGAAGCTTGGGGGTAACGCGAATAACGTTATGAAGACCGGGCGTATCGCGGAGGAAAAAGTCGTCGCTGGGCAGCCAGATGGCAATACAGAGAATACAAACGCATAGCGTTGCAATATTGGAAGTCGTCAACTGCATGCTCTCATCGTAATAGAGAGGCTACAGTATTGCCAATGTTGAAGTGCGCAAAAAACAACCCCGCTCTTGCAAGCGGGGTTGCTGATTTGTCAGTTATTGTGGCTTACTTCGCTGGCATGGGAGCAGGAGCAGCTGGGGTCAGCGTTGCAGGAGCAGCGCTACCGCAGGAGCTGCAAGCGTGGGCTGTGTGGCAGCCGTTATCGCAGCTCTTGTGGAAGAGACCCTTGAAGCCGCTGAAGCAGCTCTTCTTGGCACAAGGATCTTCGCACACGGGGACGCACACGCGAACGCGTTTGCAAACCGTGTAAGTTTCGCAAACAGGGACCTTCTTGCAGACGGTCACAGGAACTTGTTTGACAACTTCCTGCTTCTCGTAGCGGACGGTCTGTACTTGCTTCTTCTCGACGACTTCCTTGGCTACCTGCTTGGCAACCTTGACCTTGCGAACTTCTTCGCTTGGCTTCCAGACTTTGACCTGGTAGGTCTTGCCAGGGACCGTTTCCTGAACGTAGGTGTATTCAGGGAACAGATTCTTCAAGCCGCTGAAGCAGCTCTTCTTGGCACAAGGATCGTTGCAGGCGTTCGCACAAGGATCGCATTCGTTTTTACAAACGCGAACCTTCTTGCAAACGGTCTTGCAGGGGTCAGTTCGCTGTTCGCAAACCCACTGGCCAGTGCAAACCTTGACTTCTTTTTCTTCCCAAACGGTTTCGCACACGATCTTCTTGCAATCAACTGTCTTGGTTTCGTAGACGGGCTTGCAGACGATCTCACGGCATTCTTTCATGACCGTTTCGGTCACGTTCTTGTAAACAGTACGGGTCCGCTGTTCGGACACGTTCTGCCATTCGCGTTTGTAGCGAACGGTTGGGGCAGCGTTGCAGGCATCTGCAGCCGGGGCACAGGCCACGACGGCAGAAGCGCCACAGCCACCGCAACCGCCAGCCGTAGCTGTGGCATTGGCACCGAAAACAGCCAGGACGGCTGCGACGGCAGAGGCTAGGAACTTGAGGCGCATCTCTCGGCACTCCTTTGTGGAGAAACAAAATCGTCGGACTGGGGGACCCTGGCCTGGCCTAACATCAGCCCGGCGGAACCTCCAACGTGATCAAAGCAATCATGCGCGATCAACTTCACTGAAGCCAAAGTAAGAGCTGGGAAATGCAGGCAAGTTGTTCTTAAGTACCCCGTCCATCTCGTCTTTTGTGCGCCTCACCCAAATACGGAGGCTCTGTTACAACTTCACAGCGAGATCAGAAGAAATGTCATTTTCTATTCAAGAATCAGTGATCACAGGCGAGAGCACTGGTTTGCTCACCAAAATATAACGCTTGTATCGACTGTGCTGCCATGCAAAAAGCCGTGCTGCGAGCAGCACGGCTTCAAGAGTTTAGCTTCGGAGCGCTGACTGAGTGTTACTTCTGGTCGCAGCACTTGCCGCCTTCGCAGCATTTCTTGGTCTTGGCAACAACGGGAGTGGTTGCACAGCAGTTTCCATCGCAGCCGCACACATCGCAAGCACATGCCCCGCCGACGCAGCAGGCACAGCCAGCTTCGCAGCAATCACAGCAGGCAGCCTTTGCAACGCTCACTGCCTTGGAAGCAGCACAACAGTTTGCTTTCTCAGTGCTCACTGCCTTGGCAGCAACTGTGCAGCAACTTGCCTTTTCAGTGTTTACAGCTTTGGGGGCAGCGTCTGCGCAGCAGCCAGCTACACCGCAACCTTCGCAGGTACATTTGCAATCGGCACAACTGCAGACGCCGGTTTCGCAACAGAAGCAGCCAGCTTCACAGCAGGCACAACAGCCAGCGGTTACGGCAGCCTTGGCTGAACACTTGCTGGCACATGAGCTGGCAGGGGTGAAGAAGTAGCCAGTGGTCATAGCGGCTACAGCGGCAACAACGATCGAGAGTTTTGCTAACATGGATTAGCTCCAGGAAAAGGGTTGTTTGCAGACATGTCACCAGTTGCCCGGGAAGCAGGTTAGCGTGAAGTAACGCCAACCGTAACCGAACGTTCAGCCTTGAACTTCAACCAGTAACAAAAGTGGATGAACAGCAGAATCGCTGCACTACTCATCAACTCACTAACAA
>CAYPJB010000109.1:0-11319 GCA_964410845.1 uncultured Bacteroidales bacterium
CCCACAACCCATCAAGTAAGGTTAAAGCTCTACACACACTTGAAATGCGGATGGAGTTTTCCATCCGCTTCTTTATTTCATGAACCTGTTTAGAATTCTGCATTCCCCGGGGTACGTGGGAAGGGAATGACATCGCGAATGTTAGTCATGCCAGTAAGGAAGAGCAGCACCCGTTCCAGCCCTAATCCAAAGCCTGCGTGAGGCACGGTACCGTAGCGACGCAAATCGGTGTACCACCAGTAACTGGCCGGATCCATACCCTGCTCTTTGATGCGAAGTTCGAGCATGTCGAGCCGTTCTTCGCGCTGGCTGCCACCGATAATTTCCCCCACGCCAGGCACCAGTACATCCATGGCACGCACTGTCTTGCCATCATCGTTCACCCGCATGTAAAAAGGCTTGAGCGAGCGCGGGTAGTTGTACAGGATGACAGGTTTGCCGAAGTGCTTTTCTGTGAGGTAGCGTTCATGTTCGGATTGCAGGTCCTTACCCCAGCCAACGGGAAATTCCCAGGTCTGTCCGGATTTCTCCAGAATCTCCACCGCTTCGGTGTATGACAGCCGAAGGAACTCGCCCTCCAGAATACCTTGTAGACGAGGAAGCAACGTCCTGTCGATGCGATCGTGGAAGAACTGCATATCTTCCGCACACTTGCTGAGGGCATCACCCACGATGCGTTTGATAAACGCTTCCGCCAGGTTCATGTTGTCTTCGAGGTCGTGGAACGCCATTTCCGGTTCGATCATCCAGAACTCGGCCAAGTGACGCGGTGTGTTCGAATTTTCTGCACGGAATGTCGGGCCAAAGGTATAGACTTTGCCGAGACTGCAGGCGAAGGCTTCACCTTGAAGCTGACCTGAGACCGTGAGAAAGGCAGGTTTACCAAAGAAGTCTTTGGAGTAGTCGACAGTTGACTCTCCTTTTCCTCCCGGAGAGTGCGATGGAGAGTGAGGGGGCTTGGCGAGTAGAATTCTCTCCAAGTCGAGAGTTGTGACCTTAAACAGTTCCCCAGCCCCTTCACAATCGCTGGCGGTAATGATGGGGGTGTGAACATAGAGAAAGCCACGTTCCTGGTAGAACTGGTGAATGCTGTTGCACACCTGATTACGAACTCGAGCAATGGCACCAAAGGTGTTGGTACGAGGGCGAAGGTGAGCGATCGTGCGGAGGAACTCGAACGAGGTGCCTTTCTTCTGCAGTGGATAGGTTTCCGGGTTCGCTTCACCCAGCAACGTCACTTCGGTGGCCTGCACCTCTGTCGACTGCCCCTTGGCAGGTGATGCAACCACGTTGCCAACGACAGAGATACTGGCGCCAACGTTGAGCTTTTTGATCTCGCTCTCGTAGTTCGCAAGCTTGCCATCCGCCAGTATCTGAACATTCCCCTGGCAGGAACCATCATTGAGTTCGATGAAGCTGAAGCCCCCTTTGGAATCGCGCCGAGTACGTACCCAGCCTTCCAGCTTCACTTGCTTGCCTACTGCCGATGCCTGTCGAGCATCGCTGACGCTCATCTTCTGCATGATGTATCCTGACTTGCATTGCAATATGGACACGACAGGGTCGTTCGGAGTACCGAACAACCCTGGCTCCTCGCTTGAATATCTCCTTGTTGTAGCAAGGTACGAAGCAATCGCTAGGGCGACGGTGCACCTAGTTCCTTTCGCAGTTCCTTCATGCGTTGCAGCAACTCTTTTCTTAGTGATAGCTGAGCGGGCCGATTAGCTAGGTTGACCCGTTCCTGGGGATCATTCTGCAGGTCATAGAGTTCATATTCTTCAGGGAACTTCGGTGGCGGATCGTAGTAGTGAATGAGTTTATACCGTTCAGTCCGGATGCCACGCATTTTCTGGACATTGTGGGAGGTATCAGGATATTCGTGGTACTCGTAGTACCAATCCTTCCTTCCAGGAGCGGTCGGATTTGAAAGCAGCGGTTTGAAGCTCTGACCATGCAGTCCTGCTGGTACTGTTTGTTCTGCCAGATCGAGAATGGTAGGCACATAATCCGTGTTGATAATCATGCGATCGCAAGTGCTGCCAGCTTTGACCAATGCAGGGTACCGGACGACAAGTGGCACCCGAATGCTGGGCTCATGCATGAAACGTTTATCAAAGCGCTGCCATTCGCCGAGGAAGAAACCATTATCGGAAGTGTGCATCAGGAAGGTCTTGTCGAGTTGCTTTTGCTCTTCGAGGACAGCGAAGACTTTGCCGATATTCTCATCCACAGCGGTGATGGTGCGGTAGTAGTCACGCACCATGCCGGGGAAATTCTTCGTGTCGGGGAACTGGCCAAACATGTTGGCTGCCATCAGAAACGCTTGAGGCTTTCCCTGCCCCGGGTGATCCCACAACTCAGGCTTGGGGATAGCGACGTCTTCATAGAGTTGCTTGTGACGAGGGGCAGGCACCCATTGTCGATGCGGCGCTTTGAAGAAGAGGAACAGGCAGAAAGGCTTGCTGCGAGGTTTCTTCATCCAGGCAATCGCTTTCTCAGTAACAATGTCATCCATATATCCTGGATAAACCTGATCCTTCCCATCGGTCCCCTCGGCAATGATCGGATCGATGTAGCGGCCCTGATCCTTGTAACCGAAGTAATAATCCCACTGACGATCACGCAAGGCATCTCGCATGTGCGACTTGCCACAGAATGCCACTTCGTACCCAGCGGCACGCAGATACTCTGGCAGCATCTTGATCTCGCCAGGCACCTTTTTGCCATAGTTATCCGTCACGCCGTTGGCATGAGAGCAAAGCCCGGTCAGCAGCGTCGCGCGGCTTGGGGCACACAAGGCATTGGTCACAAAGGTGTTGGTGAACGTCATCCCCTCACGGGCGATGCGATCCATGTTCGGAGTCTTGATGACGGGGTTGCCTACACCACTCATCGCATCCGCCCGTTGATCGTCACACATCATGATGACGAAGTTAGGCCGTTGGGCATGGACAGCCAGACCAGCCAGGAAAGTCAGACAACAAGCAAGAAACATTCGAAGCATGGAATGCCCTCGGTTTCAAAGTATCAACGCATCCAGGGATGATCACTGGGTTTATTGGATCACAACGACAACCGGTGATCCAGCCTATTCCAAAGTGACTTTCGATTCAGTTGCTCACTTCGTCTTTGTTGAGATGGCCGCGACAGGCTGGGCAACATGTATGCCTACCAGGCGAGATACCATCACCAGCAGATACAACTGGCCGATGATCGCTTCACAAACTGCCAGCATTCTGCTGACAGGCGAGAGCGGAACGACATCACCATAACCAACCGTACTCAGCGTTACAAAACTGAAATAGAGCATACGGAAAGATAACGTCAACTCGTTGAAACCGCTGGCATGCGGTGCCGCACGATGTTGCATGATCGCAATGCAATCGGGCGAAGTGAGCTCAACGATGGAGTAAAGATTTGCCCAGAGTACGCCAATCATCAGATAGCCGCACAACGAAGCACTGATCGTATCCAGCGTGACTACAGATGGCCTGAAAATACACTTAAATATCTGCAAGATGATGTAGCTGAAAAAGAGAATGCGGACAACATGATGGACCAGGGCTACTGTAAATGCAGATGCGGTCAGGATCATCGTCGTTTCCATCACCATGGAAAGCAACACAAACGTCGAACAAATCATCGTGATGATTCTAGTGTTGCCCACTGCATACGATGCCAAAGCCATGAATACCGACGAAGCAAAGAGTGACAGCCACTGGCTGGCGCGGGTATTGGAGAGGTCAACAGCTTCAAACAAGGTAGGGAGTATGAAGAAACACAACAACATGACCAGGAACAGCAGGTTGTAACGGTTCATGCGAAAATATTCTAACCACATGATGCTATAACTCCGCAGGATAACGGGGGATCTTCCACAGTCGACGCCTCTCCAACACTGGTCATGCTTTTGAATGACAGTGGAATCGATGGGTGATCAAGGCCTTAAGCTTGTCTCATATTTTAGTGACTGCTTTGTGTGCAAAGATATTTTCTCTACCGGGTAGTGAAATCAACAAAGTATACTCGTCATTTCTTGCGTAGAATGGTCGTACTTCCTCATTCGAGCATTCCCATGGCCCAACTCCGTCGTCTCTATTTGCACACCATGATTGGCGCAATTGGTGGCTGGATCGGTTGGATGCTGTTTGGCGAATGGTGTTCGCCAGACTGGTCGTGGCATGTATTGGCTCTCAGTGCTGGCCTGATCATTGGGGCCTGCATCGGACTGGGACTGGCCGCCATTGAAGCACTCGTCGATCAATCGCTCGTTCGCTTTCTGCGCTATGGCGCTGTCGGCATCGTACTGGGTGGGCTCGGTGGTGCAGCAGGGTGCTGGCTGGGCGAATGGGTGAACTACAGCATCGTGGCAACTACAGGGGCGAAAGGAACGATTGCAACAGTTGGCAGCGTGCTGGCTCGCATGCTCGGCTGGGCACTCTTCGGCTGTGCGGTGGGAGTGTGCGAAGGAGTTGCTCTGCTCTCGCGTAGAAAGATTTTATACGGGGCCATTGGTGGCAGCCTGGGCGGAGCACTGGGTGGGCTCGTTTTTGGCATCCTGCTCGCTGCCTACCAACCAGGAGAAACGAGTTACCTCTGGGGGCAGGCACTAGGGCTGGTCATCCTGGGAGCGCTGATCGGGTTACTACGGGCACTGGTGGAAGAGGTCTTCAAGCCTGCTGCGATTCGTGTGGTACAAGGCTGGCAAGAAGGACGAGAATATGCTCTCGTGAAAGATCGTACCGTGCTCGGGCGAGATGAAGCAGTCGATATACTGCTACTTCGAGACATGGCTGTCGTGAAACGTCATGCAATATTGCGTCGAGACGGCAAACGGTATCTACTGCAGCGTCTCGAAGGCTCACCACAGGACACAAGAGTCAATGAGCACATCGTGCAGGATCAACAAGAAGTACAGAACGGAGATAAGATACAACTCGGTTCGACGGTGGTGCGGATGGTAATGAAAAGCAAGTGATGCTACCAGAAAGCATGCACAACTTGCTGAACTAGAATTCCATCGTCCGGAATGCTCGTCTTCCCAGTCGCATGGGTATGGCAATGGCAGTACCGCCGAGGATAATAAGAAGCAACACTGTCAGGCCGAGCCAGGGCAGGAATTTGATGAAGCTCACTTCCTGGTTGTCGGTCATGAAACCCGTGCTGTAGTAGAGTACACCAGCAATGGATGTGACAGCTACCACTGCAATGGCATACCCGAGACTGAACAGCAGGTTGATGGTGCCGCCGAAACCAGTTGCAATCTTTGATGGGTTGGTTTCTTTCAGATTCACAAGAAACGCCCCAAGCCCAACTGCCAGCGACGAGAGACCAATAGTCAGGATTGCCATGCCTAATACATGCGTCAGCACGATGGGCCAGGGCAGCCTTAACATCACTTCACTCAACAATATCAGCACCACGCTGATTACTGTCGTAAACGAGGCGGCATAGACGAGTTTGCTGGTAAGCAAACGATCTCGTTCGATAGGCAACAGGCTCAGAATCCAGAAGTTTCGCCCTTCCATGCTCATCAGCGGAAAGACAAAACGACTGGTAAAAGTCGCCATCATCAAGCCAGTAACAGCTACGTTGAGAAGCCCGATGAGGGCGCGTTCCCGTTCGCCGTATTGACCATGAGGCAAACTGGGAATACTGATGCAGTACAACAACATGATTCCACCGAGAATCACCACCTGGGCCCACTGGGAGACATCGCGACGGAACATTCGCCAGTCTTTCAGAACGAAGGTTCGCGTTCGAATATCGCTCCAGGAGAGTACTGTGGTAACAATCTTATCTGACCAGAAACTCCCAAACTTCCGACGGTTCCCGGTTTCACTCATGACCATGTCGTACGCGTATCGATACCATCTGGTAGCCAACACTGTTGCAACCAGATACGCCATCAAACCATATGCCCAGACGAGGCCAAGGTAGTAGAGTGCATCGAAGAGAGGTGCAACTTCTTCCCTATCACCCCAGAATGATTTCCAGAGCAGGGAAACATCGCCCTTCACGCGAACCAGTGCCACCAGGCCTTCCGTCATCCAACTGGCTGGCGGTGAATTCTTTGTCGGCTTGATGTGTTCAATCAACTTCTCAATCCACTGGGGCGAAACACGATCCCGCTGGATTCCGTGCATGGCTGAGACGATCCAGGTGATAGCCACCACCAGTACGATGCCGATGATGCCGATCAATACTGCCCGGCGATTACGCGTCAGAAAAGTGACAACCAGCAGGCAGGCCATAGCCCCCACTGCGGAGGGCAACAGGAGGAACCCCACCAGGAAGAACGGCATGATCGCATAGTAAACCCACGAAGCACCATAAAGTATGCCGAACGAGATCATCATCGGCGTACCCAGCAGGAAGAACGACCAGCCGGTGAACATCAGTGTTTCACGGTACTTATGGGCAAAGACCTGATCGGCACGTGCCGGCGATGCCAGCAGGAATGCTGTCTCCGCACTCGAAAACAGGTTGCCATAGATCATCAGGCCGGTGGAGAAGAGTGTCAGGCCGGTAACAGAAACGAAGAACAGTCCGAAGATCAGTTCGGTAACGCCCATGCTGACGTTCCCGCTGAAATCGAAACCACGCAGGAACTGGAAACCTTCAATGAAGAGGTAGAGCAACCCGCCCCAGATCACGATGCCCAGCACGATGATCAGCACGAACCGAAGTCGCTGCTTTTCGATCATGACCTTCAGGGCGTTGACCGCTAGTTGCCCCCCCAATCGTCGAAAAAGCACCCGTTGTTCAGGATGTACAGATCCCGGGCAACCATCAGTAAAGTTCATGCTGACGGAACTCATGCTGCCACCGCCTCATCTTCTTCGGTGGTCAGCTTCAGGAAGACATCCTCCAGTTGCCCGCCATGCTCTGCCTTGTTTCGTAATTCATCCAGCGTGCCTTCACCCACGATCCTGCCATGATTGATGATGGCAATCCGTGTCGCCAGTTCCTGGGCAATATCCAGCGTGTGAATGGACATGAAAACAGTTACACCCTTCTTCACCTGATCACGCAACAGGTCTTTCACTAATCGCTGATTCCTCGGATCAAGCCCGACCATGGGCTCATCGACGATCAGTACTTCGGGTTGATGCAACAGCGCTGAAGCAAACACCGTACGCTGCCGCATACCATGCGAATAGCTTTCACTCAGATCGTCGACGAAATCTTCCAGCTCAAAGAGTTCAATCATCTCTTCCATGCGCCGTTTACCAGCTAGTGGATCCATGCCATACATGGTGATGATGAACTGCATGAACTCACGACCGGTGAGCTTTTCATAAAGGTAGGGAAGATCAGGCACGTAGCTGAGAATCTGCCTGGCCTGGTCACCTTGCTTCTGAATATCGTACCCGCCAACTTTTAGCACACCACTGGTGGGCTTAAGCAGACCGCACAACATTTTAATGGTCGTCGTCTTCCCTGCCCCATTAGGCCCCAGGAAAGTGAACAGTTCGCCCTTGGCCACGTGAAGCGAAATGTTCTTCACCGCTTCTTTGTTGCCGTAGGTTTTGGAGACGTTGATGAGTTCAATCATGGATGATTTCAAGTGGAATGATCAGTAAGGAGATGAAAATCAGTCTTCTTTCTTAGGCTCGCGGATCATCTCGATGAGATGCCGATCCGATTCGAAGTTTTGCTTGATGACTCGGTAATTAGAAGCATTGACCCAGAGTTGCATCCTGGAACCGCGTTCAGTCGATTGCACTACAAAGCAGGGTATCCGTGTTTTGTTCCATTCCAACTCTTTCAATTCATCCAGCACACGCACTTCCGTGACCTTGGTTTTCACCAGATCATCAGCATTGAATGCTCCACTGGTTATTTCCTTGGTTTTGGAAGTTGCCAATGCGCCGACCATCAACTGCGTTGGGTCGATGATGGGAGTCTGCCAGCGCTGCCCCAATCGTAAGCCAGCCAGGCAATCGGTAGGTGCGGCATTGCTGAAAAACGATTCCTTGTTACGGTACTTCATTTTCACGTCATCAATGGGCAATTTGACGCCAGCAAACGTGAAGCTTCCACTGAACGAGAGTTGATCGAGTTCCATGGCAACTGCCGTTATGGTGAGATACAACAGGCTTAACGAATCGCTGGTTTCACCGCGTCTGGCATCATCTTCTTTGCGTCTTTTCTCTTCAGCAGAACCTGGAGCAGCCATGATGGGACGTGGACTGGCTTTGAACGTCATGTGCAGCTTGCGCATGGTTCCCAGATAGGTCAGTTCCATTTCGGTCTTGATGTTGCCACGAAAGTCGTTGAGTTTGATGCCCGAAAGTTTGGCAAAGGAACCAATAGGGCCCAGGAAGGATTCGAGGTCGCCGTCCAGTAAAACGTCCTGCTTCAACAGAAATATGCCGTTAGGGGTTTTCACGACCTGAGTTTGTGCATCGCCGAGACGGTTGCCGTTGTAAGAGATTTTCCAGTTGGTCGCGCCATCCTGGGCTGCCAATTCCAGCGATGGTTTGAGTTGTGGCCCTTCCCCAAGAGTTGCACCGTAGTTACGAAACCACTGCCAGCCTGACATGCCTACAAAGAAACACAGGATGAATGCAATGGTATAGCGTCCGGGCATCGCTTTTCCTCGTGGCTGACTATTCGTTACGACTGTTTCATCAGATGCCAGCCTTTCCCACATTCTAGATCGTAAAAGCCTGTCGCACTAAATGGAAATTCAAGATTGTAATCTTTCTCGCTCACCTTCATAGTATTGTGATGAAGTCCATTACTCCGCTTCGTGTCGTGACGGTGCTGCTTGCTGGTGGCAGAGGCACCCGATTGGATCCCCTTACCAGGGATCGTGCCAAGCCCGCTGTGCCGTTTGGCGGACAGTACCGTATCATCGATTTCACTCTCTCTAACTGTATCAACTCTAACCTTCGCAATATTCTTATTCTCACCCAGTACAAGGCGAGAAGCCTTGAACGACACATTCAAGTGGGGTGGAACTTCCTCAGCCGACCGCTGGGGGAGTTCATTGATGTGCTTCCCCCTGAGCAGCGCATGAACGAGCAGTGGTACCGAGGCACCGCCGATGCCCTGTACCAAAACATTTACAGCATCGAACGCGAACGCCCCGATCTCATCGTGGTGCTGGCTGGCGACCATATCTACAAGATGGACTACCGCACGATGATTGAGGCCCATCTGGAAAAGCAAGCCGATGTAACCATTGGCTGCCTCTCCGTACCTCTCAGTGAAGGTTCGCAGTTCGGTGTATTACAGACTGCCAGCGATGGCCGTATCCTTGCCTTTCAGGAAAAGCCAGCTGAACCAACCCCCATGCCCAGCGATCCGACTCGCTGCCTGGCTTCAATGGGTATCTACATTTTTGATGCCAACCTGTTATTTGAATGGCTCTGCCAGGATGCCACGCATCGAGAATCGAACCACGACTTTGGCAGAGACATTCTTCCCAGCCTAGTTGAATCACGTCGGCTCTATACGTTTCCATTCATTGATCAGAACCGCAAGGCTCAGGCCTACTGGCGAGATGTAGGCACCCTTGACGCCTATTATGAAGCCAACATGGATCTGGTAGCGACCGATCCCGTGCTCAATCTCTATGACGAAGAATGGCCCATCCGTGGATGGCTACCCCAACTGCCGCCTCCCAAGTTCGTGCATGGCGAACATGCCCTGGGCCGGGAAGCCCGCCGCGGCGAAGCCATCGATAGCATGATCGGGCTGGGCTGTATTATTTCTGGCAGCCACGTCTATCGTAGCATCGTTTCCCCGAATGTTCACATCCATAGCTACAGCTGGGTGGAAGAGAGCATCCTGTTCCCCAATGTGAGCATCGGCAGGCATTGCCAGATCAAAAAAGCGATCATCGAGAAAGGCGTTACCCTGCCTGAAAATACCCGCATTGGGTATGACCTCGAAGAGGACCGCAGCAGGGGGTACACCGTGACCGAGACAGGCGTGGTTGTTGTACCAAAGCAGTTTTAGAATAAACTCATCTAATCCTCTTAGGTCTACCTCGATACGAACGCTCCGCTGGAGCGAATACGAATCATCCTTCCTCTAAGTTGATCTCATGAAACTATTGCTACATTCCCTGGCGATTCTGCTTCTCTTCGCACCACTCCATGCCCAAACGTCGCCCCGTATCACCACTTCACTGAATGGTGAATGGACGTTTCATCGCGAGGGTTCCAAGGAAACCAAGACCGTCACCCTGCCCACTCACTGGGAAACCCACGAAGGCCTCAAGTTCGATGGCATCGGCTGGTACGAGAAGACCATCGAACTGCCTGAACTCAAATCAGGCCGACGGCTGCTATTACACTTCGATGCAGTAGCCACCCATGCTACCGTCTACTGGAACGACAAGAAACTCGGCGAACACCTCGGAGCCTGGACGCCATTTCGGTTTGATGTAACGGAGCATCTGTCCCCCTCTCCCTCCCGGGGAGAGGGGTTAGGGGTGAGGGGTTCTGACTCGAAGCGTAAGCACACGATCAAAGTCCGCGTCGACGAGAAAGTCGGACACAACACCCAAGGCTTTCTGCCGATTATCGCGCCACACTTCGGGGGAATCTGGCAGGGGGTGCGGTTGATTGAGGTGCCGGAGACGTATCTCGATGACCTCACCATGCAGGTACGGTTCGATCCAGAGATTAAGCATTGCGAATTCAAAGCAACAGTTCTTGGCAGTCCAATAACACTCTCAGAAACACTGACTGACATTGGGCCTGCTCGCATTTATTCTCATGAACGTTTTGATCATTCAGACACCCTGAGCAAGAATATAGACAAAGTCACATTGGAAGAAAAAACCAAAGAGATAGAGAGGGTAAAAGCTCTCACTGAGAAGCATATGTCTGAAGGCTCTGCTAATTCAGTCGCAATGAAGATGCAATTCAAGAAACCTGTTCAGTTTCAAGTTGGAAGTGAGTACAAAAATGGAATGTCACTTGCTAAACAATGGACACCACAATCACCATTCATGCAAGATGTCACGATTCGCTTTGGCAAGGATGAAGTTAAGTTTCGGGTCAGTCATCGCACCATCACCACTCGTGGCGACCAGTTCCTTCTCAACGATCAACCCCTCTCCATTCGAGGCGTGCTCAACTGGGGTTACTACCCCCCTTCCCTGGCACCAACACCCACCGAAGAGCAATGGCGGGCGGACCTCAAGCTCATCAAGAATTGGGGCTTCAATTTGATGAAGTGCTGTCTGTGGGTACCACCCAAGCAGCTGCTCGAAATTGCTGACGAAGAAGGTGTGCTCATCTGGCTTGAGTACCCCACCTGGCATCCCAAGCTTACGCCTCAGTACCAGGCCGAGTT
>CAYPJB010000110.1:0-11256 GCA_964410845.1 uncultured Bacteroidales bacterium
GACACTGATCAGGTTCAGCATCACCCGTCTGCCTGTCTGTTTCAGCATGGCCCAGGAGTTACTGAACGTTCGCGAGGCATCGTCGCCAAAGCTCGCTGCTGTCGGTGGAACATAGTTCTTCACTTCCCGGATATGCACTTCAATGGTCGTCAGAGAGGTCAGGTTGCTGAGCACGTTCATCCGCCCCTGCATCTGCTCGATCTCGCCACGCACCCGGCTCAGTTCTTTCTCCACCTCCAGAATGTCTGACAGCTTGCCGGTGGTCTTCTCCAGGTGATTGATCAGCCGGGCCTCTTCTACTTTCTTGTTCTTCAGCCGGGCTTCCACATCGTAATACTCTTCCGTGACATCACTGGAATTGGTCGAGCTCCGTTCCAGATTGCCAATCTTTTCTGCTTGCGCCTTGAACGCTTCAAAGCTGGCGACAGGAATACGTACCCTCCACCGGCCCGTACGCTGTGCCCCTGCAGTACCTCGAAGATCGGAACTGGCAATCTGCCCTGAATACTGGGCAATGAGCTCCCTCAGCTTCTTTTCGCCTGCTTCCAGGTCCTCGACAATGAGATAGACTTCGGCATTGTAAATAATCTTGCGGTCAATCCCTGCTTTGCCTGACGCCTGGGCCTTGCCGGCATCGTCTTCCACATGGAGGGCAATCGCTGCCAAGGCCGGTACTTCTCCCCCACCTGCGGCATTTTTCCGGGCAGGGGCTCTCCCGAGACTGACGAGACTGGTATCAGAAGCATACATCTGCTCGACAGCGGGACTGCCCCCCGTTTCCTCGAACGTTGCAGACTCGTTGGCGCATCCAAGGATCAAGAGCACAACACATGACAAGCACAGCAGGTATTTCATCGTTCATCCCCCATGAAAGAGTAGACGATGCCACATCCCGGATCGATTGAGTATTCCGACACCTTAACACAGCAGGGCTACGCTGACTACAGCGAAGCCCTGGTCTGTAGGGCACGCTGGGCGTGCCTCAACTAGATGAGATTCCAACACTTCTCGAACGTAGCGATAAGTGATGAGCACATTTCGTGGGCAGGCACGCACAGCGTGCCCTACACCATCTCCACGGCAACTACCGGCTCTGGGTCAATGGTTGCTTTAGTTTCCACACTGCGAAGTTTGCTGCCGAGATAGATGGTAACGAGGGACAGGCAGGCAGCCAGCCAGCCGACTGTCGGATACCCTACCAACCGCTCAATGGGCGTAATGCTGTCCACTGTGAGACCAGGCTGTTCCGGCAGTGCCTGCACTCCCAGGATGAGGCCGCCTACCGTGGTGGCCAATCCCATCGCCAGTTGTTGAATGGCACCCATCATGCTCATGAATCCACCCCGTCGTTCACTCGTCGTGCAGGCGGTCGCCATCGCCATGGCCGGCACGCTCCGCCCAGCAGTGAAGATCATCATGACGGTTGTCACAATAATCACCAGGTACAACGGCGATGGAGGCAAATGCGTGACGGCAAGCAACGGAAACACTGTCAGGAATGCTAGTACCTGAAACACACGAAGTTTACCGAAGCGATCTGCCAGTTTTCCGATGAGTGCCATCGTCAACAGGGTTCCCAACCCACCGAAGAGGTAGATCCATTTGATGTCCTTCTTCTCCAGTCCGACGTTGCCCACCAGGAAACTGGGCAAGTAGGGCACGATAACAAACGTCGTCATCACCAGGAAAGCCATCAGCATGAAAGCCCGCTGATGGTTGGCGTCTTTGAGGATCTCCCAGGCAGTGTGCCAGGGAGCCTGTGGTGCTCGCACGACCACATGTCCGCGGACGCGAGGCAACAGCCAGGCGGCTACGATGAGCAATGCGAAGCTCACGGCGGAAAGCAGAAAGAACGTGTAACGCCAGCTATACTGCTCAGCGATATAGAGGCCAAAGGGGATGCCGAGGATGGAAGCCACCGAAAACGACGACATGATGACCCCAGTCGCCAGCCCACGGCGAGAATAGGGAATGATGTCTCCCACGATGGCCATCACCACTCCGCCGATCAATCCACCTGAGATGCCCGCAATCGCCCGGGCGATGAGCATGAAGACGTAAGTTGGTGCCTCGGCACAGAGAAAGTTGGCAACAACAAAGAGCAGGTACAAGCCCAGCAGTGCTGATTTGCGATCGACTTTATCAATGAACCAACTGGACATCAGGCCCGAGAAGGCTGCAGCATATGCGTAGGTACTCACCATCAAGCCAAACTCATGGGCTGTCAGGTTCCATTGATCGTGAAACTGGGGAGCAAGCGGCATCATGATGACGAAGTCGAGCACGTTCGTGAACTGCACCAGGGCGAGAGTGAGGAGTATCATCCACTGGGAAGAGGACATCGAATCGGACGACGACGGGCCAGACTGGCTCATAGGAAGGTTCTCAATGCGAAAAGCCGGTGTGCCTGACACCGGCTTGAAAGTTATTCTATAGACAGTGGTTATGACTTGGGGTTCACAGCACCAACGAAGATCAACTCTTTCCGATCCGACACAATAACTCCCCCTGGTTGTTCCACTGTGATGGCAAAGAGTGCAGATTTGCTGACCTTGATATTAGGCTTGATGGGGATCAGCACTTCCTTTTTGTCTTTGACATCAAAGACACCACCATCGATGGGAGTCTTTTCTGTGAATTTGCGCTCGTCAAAGATCCAAAGTTGATACTGCTTCTCTTTCGGATCATTCACGTCAAAGCCGCTTAGTTTCATGAAGCCCTGCTGGGTATTGCTATCCCAGACGAACTCACCCTGGAGTGGAGTCGTGGCATGGGGCCCCTTGATTCCTTGAACCACCAGGGCACCGCGTTCCTTGAGTTGAGAGTAGGACAGTTGAGGGGGTTGCTGAGGCACCACTGCAAAAAACAGCACCACGGCAGCCACCAGCCAGCCAGCCCAGGTGAGGGCACTGGGGGCACTTCCACCGCGTCGAACGGGTGAAGGAGTCGGGGCAGGAGTGATGACAGCAGACGCACTGGTCAGCTTCTTCGGTTCGAAGGACATACTACTAGCCTGTACCTGAAGTCGGTTCATCAACCCGGCAGGCATCGGCTCTTCAGCTTCAGAAGCATAGGCCAGATCGAGAGCAGCCACGGTAAGCTCGAAGCTCTCTGCATTCAGCTCAGGGTAGTGTTGAAGAAGGCAGTTCAGTCCCGCTTCCTCAGCTGCATCGGCACCTTGCAGAGCGCGATCAGCCAGCAAGGCGTAAACGTGGTCGATGGGGAAATGATCTCGGTTCATGTTATAGCCCTCCCGCCATGGCTGGCTGAGGAGCGCCCAGAGAAGCTGCATTCAGGGGAGCGGAATTCAGTCCAAGAACCTCGCGAAGCTTGATAATGCCTCGTCGAGCATGGGTTTTCACGGTACCCAGCGGCAAGCCGGTATTCTGCGATATCTCTTCGTGAGTCAGGCCCTGGTAAACAGCCATTTTGAGAACACGCTGTTGTTCCGGGCGGAGTTCCAGCAACGCAGCGGCTGCCTTGGAAGCTTCATCCACCATATCGACCTGATTGGTACCCGGAGTTTGCTTGCTCGGCACAGTTTCGGGCAATTGCACCAGTTCCGGCCGACGCACTATCTTGCGACGCCTGTCGATCAGTCGGCGACGGGTCACCATGGTGATGTACGTCGGTTCGCTGGAAAGGGTCGGGTTAAACCGATCTGCGTTCTTCCACAGTTCAACGAAGATATCCTGCACGGCATCTTCTGCTTCTGTGGCATTACCAAGAAATCGTCTCGCCAGGGACCAGACAAGCCCGCCATACCGAGTCAGGCACTCTTGTACAGCAGCTTTCTCTCCTCGGGCGATCCGTTGAAGGACTGTATCCGCCACGATTCGCGTTCCACTGACACTGGATGTGGTAACCGTTGTCCGCCTCGCTCGTATCGCTGACTTTTCCTTGGAAGGAGTGGAAAGTGACATCGAGAAAGATGGACCCCGGAGAAGGATGCCTGCAGACACAGTACACACTTCCCATAGGAAAGGGTTTCTTAAGAGGGAGGCCAATGAAGTGCAAGGGGATGGTCCGCCAAAACTTCATCGAAACTCTTTACTGGATAGCTTTCGTTGGAAGATTGGTCGTAGATGCACATCAACTCTTTCCCTGGCTCTGCAGGGGGGACGCACTGGTGGCCAGCTACCGAATGGCAGCGGCGAAGCGATGTCAGAATTACGCTCACGATTGCAGCCTGCCAGAGGCACGCGGGCAGTGCGTCTCCGGTTGGAAACCGGGGACGAGCACCACTTTATCGAATCACGACATCCCCCAGGAGATACGCCTTCTGCCGGATCGCTCCCAGGTGATACGCCAGGTGCGCGATGGCACCTACCGAGCCACCGAACGAGAAAACGCTCTCGGAACTGTGGAAGGCAATTGCCTGCCGCAGGTCGTCGTATGCTTCATGTAGCCGCTGCTGTACCTTGATCCAGCCCTGATCATCCACGCAGATCAGTGTCCAGCTGTCCTTCCATTCCTTCGGGGTATGGTTCCCGCGAATCCAGTCGGCGGCGGCGTGCATGCCGAAGGCAACGTGGTTGATATGTGCCACGATGGAGAGCCCTGCCACCGCACGCGAGGCATCACTGGCACTGATGGTTTTCAGTGAACCCAGCAAGCCAGCATCCTCGCGGGCATCGGTGAAGTAGCTCCAGGGGGTGGAGGGGCCGGTGTAGCCTTCGTGCAACACCGCCAGGAGTTGACCCATAATCTGCTCAGCGTTCAGCATGGAGAGGCCTCCCTGAGGTGGCTACAGTATGCGCTGGGCTCCAGCAAAAGTCACGTGTTGGATCGGAGATTTGCCAGTAGCATCGCTACGATCGCTAGGCTCGCTACGCTCTCTGGCAACAGTGCGCCTGTGGTGGAAAATCCCTTCCTCCCGCCGTGGAACATCGGGTAGACTAGGGGAAGTAGACAAGTGCGATCCGCAGAAGGTACCCCCATGAGTAGCGCCACCGTCAAGGCATTGCCTGCCCCCACACGTTACCTGACGAGCGAAGCCAGCAACGTGCTTGGTTTCTGGTGGCTTTCCATCGTCACCACTCTCGTGCTGCTCGCCGCCATGTGGCCCAGCATCTTCCCCGATGGAGGCAGTCTTCCCGGGTATCTGATTGCAATCATCACCGCTGTGGTGCTGGTGATAGGTATCTGGTGTACCATCGGTTTTGTCAAAGCCCAAAGCTGGTCCGCCGGGGTTATGCGACTGGTGGCGATGATCGGTTTGGGTGTTGGCGTCGCAGGTATCGGCTATTTCCTCTACAGCGTGGCATTCGCTCCTACTCCGAACAATGCCCCTACTTTCTGGGGACCGAATGCTGTATTATCCGGTGTGCTCTGGGGGCTGATGTTCTTCCTGCCACTGGTATTAGGCCTGGCTGTCATCTTTGGTTTGATGAGCGACTCCATCGACGAATGGTTCAACCCACAACTGATTGAACCCCAAACACGCGCTAACCTGCGGGTCGATCCACGGACAGCCGCCCTCATGGCTGGTGCAGCAGGTGTCTCGGCTCAACTCGGTGATGAAGACCTGATGGGCGAACTCAACGAAGCCATGGAACTGACGGACAGGAATGCAACGCTAGGTAGCGATGAAAGCATCGAAGTTATCGGCTCCGCAGACGATGATCTGAGCGTCGAAGTGATCAGCGATCAGGGTGGCACTGCCGAAAGCGATTCGATGGCGGAACTAGCAGCCCTAGAAGAAGCCCTCACCGAAGATGCCAGCAAGAAGATCCCGGCTCAGAAGAAGAAAGAAGAAAAGAAACTCGACGCAGGCAAGGTTGACGAACCGCTTGCCGTGGACGATGACTTCAAGCTGTAAATCTCATCGCTTGGCATCTTATTCCGGGCTGGTAGACCTGAAAGAAGCTGAACCCCGACGAGCCCCGTTGGGGTTCCATCATTTCTGCGATCAGTCACGCTACCCAAGTCCCAGATCGAGCGGTCCGGCCAGGGGATCAGCACGATCCAGAAAAGTCCGACACCAGACTTCGAAGATCAGCAGCGACCAGATCCGACGGCGATGATTGCAACGACCGCTGAAATGCTGATCCACCAGCCGACGCACCTGGTGTTGATCGAACACCCCGCGCGAGCGAGCAGTTTCATCGAACAACAGCGTCTCTGCCAGGGGAAGCAAGCGATCACCATAAAATGTAGTGCCAGGATCACCGAAGCCGATCTTGCGGGTCGATAATGCCGAATCAGGCAACAGGCCTCGCATCGACTCCTTCAGCAGCCATTTGAGCGTGCGGTTCTTGAACTTGAGTTCCACCGGCAACTGGGCCACCCACTCCGAGAGCTGATGATCGCACAGGGGTGACCGGATTTCCATGCCGTGTGCCATCGACAGCCGGTCGATCTTCGGAAAGGTGAATCCCGTCATGTGCATGTGCCAGTCCGACCGCATCATGCGATCGACCAGATCTGTTGGCGTGGCTGCATGGGTATAGGCCTTGATCACGGCTTCGGAATCCCGGGCCGGACCTTGCAGCAGTTGTCGCATCTCCGGGGAGAGAACCCACTCACGCTGGAAATCAGGAAAATAGAGAGGAAGCTCGACAAAGAAGTCTACCTGATCCATGCAGGACCAGCGCCAGCGGCGATAGAGGTTGGTCAGCGAGACGTTGCCTGGAAACTGCCCCGCCAGTTTGAGCAAACCATCCCGCACACCTCGGCGCAAGCCCACCGGCAGATGATGCCACCACTTTCGTTTCGGTTGGTGTGCATACCCTTCGTAGCCGACAAAATTTTCGTCCCCCGCATCTCCGGACAACATCACCTTCACATGACCTGCACCCCAGCGATGCAGATAGTAAAAGGCAATGGCACTGAGTTGAGCGTTCGGTTCACCGTACTTCCACGGAATGCCCACGAGGACTTCAGCAGGATCAGGATCGATGACCAGTTCATGGTGCTCTGTCCCAAAGTGCCGTGCCATCTGGCGGGCCGCTTCCAGTTCGTTGTAATCGCGCGAAACATTACTCAGGGTTGCTGAGAAGGTCTGTAGACGACCAGGAAGCTGGCGTCGTACCAGGGCGACCATCGAAGCTGAATCCATCCCGGCACTGAGGTAACAACCAATGGGGACATCACTGACCAGTCGCACCCGCACCGCTTCTTCAATCTGCTCACGAGTGGCAGCAATCGCATCCGCTTCGGGTAGACGACGTTTAGGTTCGTAGGCCAGTTCCCAGTAGCGCTCGATCCGCACCTCGCCCTGGCGATAAGTCATCCAGTGCGCTGGGGGCAGTTTGACAACACCATCCAGCATGCAGTCGGGTTCGGGAACGTAGCCGAACGTCAGAAAATGACCAATGACCGGACGATTGAGTTGGCGTGGTACGTCGGGATCGACCAGCAGGGCCTTGAGATCGCTGGCAAAGAGCAGCGATTCCTGCGGCGATCCCGGGTTCAGGCGTGTGTAATAGAGTGGCTTCTTGCCAAATCGATCGCGTGCGAGGTAGAGCGTTTCGTGTCGGCAATCGTAGAGGGCGAACGCAAACATGCCGCGCAGTTCCTGCACGACCGCAGGCCCCCATTGCTCGTAGCCATGCACAATCACTTCGGTGTCGGTACGGGTTCTGAACGTGTGACCGAGCGCTATCAACCGGGTGCGCAACTCCTGGAAGTTGTAGATCTCGCCATTGAAGACGAGGCCCAGCGACCGGTCCTCGTTGAACATCGGCTGATCACCGGTCTCGAGATCAATGATGGCCAAACGTCGGAAGCCGAGCCCCACGGGAGCCCGTAGCCAGCTTCCTTCGCCATCCGGGCCACGAGGGCGGATAGCCTCCTGCATCCGAGCCAGGAACACCGGCGAAACCGGCCGCTTCAGATCAGCATGGATTTTGCCAACAATACCGCACATGGAGAGTAGTCTGTTTCCTGCTCAGGGTCGTTCGTTGCTTCAGCGTCGAACCATGCGATGCACGGCTCGTTCCATCGGACCGATCAAGGGTCTTACCAGATGACGCTGCATCTGTTTCTTCAAGCGATGCAGCACCCCTGCCAGACCAGTGTGCTGACGGTTGCTCAAGCTGACTTCCAATGCCCGTATCAGTGCAGGATCATCCTGCCGCCTGACTGCTTCAGCATAACTCTGCTCATAATAACATCTGATAAAGCCACGTGTATCCGTGCGGGCCATGCGACGGAGGCTGAAGGGGTTGCGGAATGTCGTGCAACGGTTGAGAGCACCAGCGAGCCGCAGATCCATCATTGTTCGCATGCACTTCTCACACTTGCCACAGTTGTACTGGTCCGCCGAGTGGTGGCTGCCACTGATACAGACACGCAGGATATTCAAGATGGCATCCGACTGGGCGATGCGTTGCGTTTTCTGCCAGCGCATGGCTTCACAGCCATCATGGATCACGCTCACCTGGTCACTGCTCCAAAGCGGATCTGTCTCGGGATGGGTTCCCAGGGGGTACAGACTATCGTAAGTACAGGTGGAAGAAATATAGACCTTATGCAGTTGCGGAGTCAGCAGCAGTGCAACACTGGCAAGGATGCAGCCATGATACTGAAATCGAAAATTGGAATAGCGATCAGCAAAGCTGCGGATATTGGTATCCACTTCGATGAGGGGTTTACCCAGCGTCTGCATGGCCTGCTGAGCCATCTGTGAAACAGCCTGCCGGACATGACTATTGTCGTGGAAGTAATCGAAGCCATGAATCAGAATGCAGGTGGTCAGTTCCTCCTGATGCTGACAGAAGGTATAGCAGGCATCCACGCCAGCGGAAAAGAAGCTGCCCACACCCTGGCTCACTCTTTCAGCAGGGACATCGGGGCGAAGTTCGGTTTCGATTGGAACCACCTGTAGTTCCGGAAACCAGCGGTGCATGATCTGCTGATACTGAAGCAACCCATGATACAGTTTGGCCGAGATGGGAGCCGGGGTACGGATGGCACAGCCAAGCTTCATGGCTGGTACCACGCAAGCTGCCAGGAAGGATTCTACACCATTGGCAACCGGACCATGCGAAACGCGATACCAGACATCAAACGATTGGCCATCGGCTTGAATCGTACTCGACACCAATGTATTTGCACCGGATTCCTGCACCACCGGCATGGAATAGGTAATCACTCTCTCGGCAGAATGTCTGTTGTTCACCATCATCACTCTACCAGCAAACTTTTCTTACTGTCTCGCGCCAGTTCAATCAGACCTTCATACCGATCTTTTTCGAATAACGCTATCTCAGAATACGAATCGAAGTTGCAGACCGCATTATCACCTCCATATGAAACGGCAGTGGCACAGGCAAAAACGCCTGTGCCACCACGGAATCGACATCATCTGGCGTAATTATGCCTTGGGCATCTCAAACCCCTTGCGATACTCGCGTGTCAGCATGGCGTCGGCTTCCTTGTTGTCCTTGAAGGTTTCGGAGGCCGCATTGAGAGCAAGTGCCTTGCCGATCTTAAACTTGCCACTGAGATCGACTTTGTTTTCCTCCAGGTGTTCCTTCATGCGTTTGACCGAATCGCAGCCTGCATCGCACATGCCGAGCGACTTGGGGTTGTCCAGCGTCTTGGCCAGTTCGTCTTCGCTGGCGACATGGCCGAGCCGGTAGCTGATGTTGCCCAGGTGACAGAGGGCACTGGAGAGATGGCCTTCTTCAATATCCGCATGCAGATCGCTGCTCTTGCGGCTCTTCACAGCCTTGATGAAGTTGGCGAAGTGGTTGCCACCAGCTTTGAACTCGGTGATCTTCTCACCATCCGGACGGTAGGCAATGCCAGCCGAGTAGCTGTTGCTGACGACGTAGCCATCGGAGCCGATCCAGATGTTGCCGATCTTGGCTCCCTTGAAGTCGTTGGTCTTGAGGCCACGTACTTCGAAAATGAGACGGCAGTCGTCCTTGGTGTAGTTGAAGAAACACAGTTGTGTGTTGGCAGTCTCGGCAGAATCGACATAGCCAAGCCGACCACCGATGCTCCAGATCATGTCAGGCATCGTCTTAAGGTTGAGACCCCAGCGAGCCTTGTCCATTTCGTGGATACCCTGGTTGCCGAGATCACCGTTGCCGGTGTTCCAAAACCAGTGCCAATCGTAGTGGACCGTGCCATGTACCACGGAATTGCGGCGAGGCATCTCCAGCGGAGCAGGGCCACACCAGAGGTTGTAATCAATGGTCTCCGGTACCTTCTGCGGGCTGGTGGTGTTGCCGATACTAGCACGTGGCTTGTAACAAAGACCGTACGCCAGTTTGACACTGCCGATCTTGCCAGCGTGAATGAAGTCGATCAGTTGCCGCATGCCACCCTGGGAACGGCTTTGCGTGCCTGTCTGCACGATGCGGTTGAGCTTGCGGGCAAACTCGACCATCCGTCGGCCTTCGCTGACATTGTGACTGACCGGCTTTTCGACATAGACATCTTTGCCTGCCTGCATCGCCCAGATGGAAGCCAGGGCATGCCAGTGGTTCGGCGTCGCAATCGAGACAGCATCGATGCTCTTGTCATCGAAGACTCGTCGCAGATCCTGCACGTAGGTGGGGGTGTGTTCCTGGAATTCCTTCGCTCGCTTGATGCCCTTCTCAGCAACTTTCTGATCGGTATCGCAGAGCATGACCACTTCGGTCTCCGGCATCTCGGAGTAGCCCTTGATGTGGCCCATGCCCTGACCATTAAACCCGATGACAGCCACGCGAATGCGTTCGTTGGCTGACACCTTGGGCTTGATCACGTTTTCTTTTTTCGCTGGCTTCTTGCCATCTTGCGCACTCAGTTGGCCCAGGGCCAGCGAAGCCGACGAAAGGAGCGCGGTATCGCGCAGGAAATCACGACGGGAGAACAACATCGGAGAGGCCTCACTTGCGAAACAGGTAGGACTAGTATTAGAACTTAGATGCAGAGGTGGGTCAAGCAGCAAGTGGGGAAGAACTGCAGATCAACGTTCCTGCAACCCTTCGGTTGTGAAACTGTATCGGTCGCTCCGTCAAAGTGCGTTTGGCCTAGGGTATTGTAATGCTCTGAAAAGCCGTGCCACGGAGATCATGTACTCGTGATCTCCGTGTGGCCGTGCAGTTGCCGAAAGTCTTATTCACGCCTCGCCGCGTCATTTTCCCTGACACTCCTGAACATGCTATGGTACCTTGCTGCCATGCCTGTCATCTATCGAAACCGTGTGAAACATGACGACCTGCACGTCCGCACGGATGAGATGAGTACATCACATCCGTGGCACGGCGGTTTCATTTTTCACCCGGGTACCCTTCATATTGTGGAAATCCTGCCTCC
>CAYPJB010000111.1:0-11236 GCA_964410845.1 uncultured Bacteroidales bacterium
CGCGACGTAAGTCCGCCGGTACACTTACGCAAACATACCGGCGGACTCACGTCGCGCCGCTCCTGAAACTCATCCCACCCTCCTGAGCAACTCCATGACCCGCCTTCTGTTCTCTCTCCTCGCCAGTACATTCGTGGCATCCTCTGTCTTCGCCCAGCCGCCGCAACCGGGGCCGATCTCGTGGAAGAAGACCACGCTCGATACCACCTTCCGGTCCGAAGGCGTGGCTGTCGCTGATGTCAACAACGATGGCAAGAAGGACATTCTCGTCGGCGAGTTCTGGTACGAAGCCCCCGACTGGAAACGCCATGAACTGCAGAAGCCAGGCAACTACAAGGATGGCCTGGGCAACTACAGCCGCGTGTTCTGCTGCTGGGCGGAAGACCTGAACAAGGATGGCTTCGTCGATCTGATCGTGATCGATTTCCCCGGTGTCGCCTGCTACTGGCTCGAAAACCCCAAGGGTAAAGAAGGTCACTGGAAGCGGCACCTCATCTGGGATAACGCCTGCAACGAAACGCCTCTCTACACCGATCTGCTCGGCACCGGCAAACGAGTCCTCCTCATGGGCGTGCAGCCTCGTGGTAAAGGTGAGTCAGGCAACGAAGGACAGATGGCTTACTTCACGCCCGCCGCTGATCCCTACGCCCTCTGGGAGATGCATCCCATCTCGGAACCGAGCATCCCTCCCACCATGAAGGATGGCAAACCCGTTCCGAACACCGGCAAGGTCATCCCCGGCACCTTCAAGTTCTCCCACGGTCTGGGTACTGGCGATCTCAATGGCGATGGTAAGCTCGATGTCCTCTGCACCGGTGGCTGGTGGGAACAGCCAGCGACGGTGGATGGCAAAACTCCCTGGAAGTTCCACGCCGCCAACCTCGGGCCAGCTTGTGCAGACATGCACGTTATCGATATGGACAACGATGGCAAAGCTGATGTCATCAGCACCTCCGCTCACCAGTTTGGCATCTGGATGTATAAGCAGAAAGCTGATGGCAGCTTCGAGAAGCGTGACCTCTTCCCGCAACTGCTCTCCGAAACCCATGCAGCCCACTTCGTCGATATCGATGGCGATGGCATGAAGGACCTTGTCACCGGCAAACGCTGGTGGTCGCATGGCCGCAACGAACCAGGTTCCGATTGGCCCGCGATGCTCTATTGGTTCAAGACCAAGAAAGAAAAGAACGGCACCCTCGGCTTCACGCCCATGATCATCGACACTGATTCAGGCGTGGGTACCCAGTTCGTGGTGGAAGATGTCAATGGCGATGGCCTACTCGATGTCGTCACCAGTAATAAGAAGGGTGTGTATCTTCACGAGCAAGTGCGAAAGAAGTAGACACTCATGATCGACCAGAAGTTGCTCGATATCCTCGTTTGCCCACTGGGCAAAGGCCCGCTTCAACTGGAGGGGAACAAACTGGTCTGCACCCAGTGTGGCCCCAAGTTCTCCTTCAGCCGGGAAGGCTACCCGAACCTCGTCATTGAAGACGCGGAGCTTCCCGAGGGGTGTGACAAGATCGAGAACCTGAAGTGCGTGCGGGGGAAGTAGCCGTCAGGTGTTTGCCTTCGGCATTGACGAACAGCACCAAAGGTACGTCGTGATCTTGTCTGTCACGATATGTTGCAGCCAGGGGTAGCAGTTCCCCCTCGGGCAGTTGGGCCTTGCACTCTTCCGCATAGCGTTTGGGCATGATCACAAAGATCGGGGCGGGGCGAGTGGCCCACCAGCCGAGGTTTTCCCATTCCCAGATCCGTTCAGTAGTGCGTCCGAGTTCCCAGGTTAAATGATGTGAATCGATGCGGAACAATATCACCTGACCGGGGCGCGGCAGATACTCGCGAACGGTTTGGGCGAAGGGACGCAGTTGACGTTCAGGTTCCATTCGCGGCAATATCCACTCAGCATAACTGAACCAGCCGAGAGCGAGACAAGTGATGCCGACGAACCCCCAACGCAGTGCAACTTGCTGTCGTTCACTGTCCCATTGCTTGAGCCATGCATCGAAAGCAATTCCAAGGGCCAGAGCTAACCCGGGATAGGCAGGCAGCAGATAGTCAGCCCGTTTGTACTGCATCATGCTCAGCAACACGAAGGTGACTGCAAACCAGCCAAGACCCAGTATTAGCCAGGGAGATGACAGTCGCCGGCGACAGAGTTGCACGATCACGACGGGCAACAACCAGCCCCATGGTGCCGCATCAACCCAGAACCGAGCCAGGTAGAACCACCAGGGGTGATCGTGGCCATCGAGTTGCTCATCGCCTCCCAGGCCACGCTGAAGGTTGTGCTTGATGATGAACTCCTGCACGAACCTGCCATTGGTTTCCGTGTTCACCCACCAGGCCCACGGGAGCACCAGCAAGGCGACGAGGGGTATGCCCCAGGTCAGCGAGAGGAGTACGGTCTTTGTCGGTTGCTTTTGAAAGAAGTGCCAGGCAACAAACGGCACGACGACCAGTCCCGTGAGCACGATCGCAATCGGGCCTTTCAGCATCAGGCCAGCAGCCAGGGCGATGTAGCCGAGAAGTAACCAGAGTAGTCGTGTCCAGCCGGTACGCTGGGTTGCCAGCACAAACCCCACGATGCACCAGCTGCACGCTGCTGTCAGGGGCATGTCAATCCGACCGACCCGGCTCATCCAGGTGAAGTGTACCATCGTCCAGAGGATGAGCATGCTCAGCCAGGCAGCACGCTGGTGGCCGAGTTGTTGCAGCAAAGTGAAGAGTGCCAGTCCGGAGAGGATAAAACCCAGCACCGCTGGCAAGCGAACGACCACTTCATCCACGCTGCCATGCAACTTGCCAAAGATCGCTGTCAGCCAGTAGTAGAGAGGTGGCTTCTGTAGTTCCAACCGGCCATCGAACAGTCGAGGCAACCGCCAGTCAGCCCCTTCCAGGATGGTTTGTGCATCCTGGGCTGCCCGTGCTTCGTGGCTGCTCCACAGTTCCCGCGCTCCCAGTCGATGCAGCGTCAGGAAGTAGAGCAGCAAGGCAATGCAGCAGATGCCAGCAATCGTTCGCATCCATTCAACCTCATGCAGCCTTGCTGGACTTCATTGACGGTTCACTGGTTTCCCAGCGTGTGCCAAACGCATCGTGCAGCTTGCGGTAGCTCTCTGAACTCTTCAGCAACTCATCGTGTGTGCCAATAGCTTCAATCGTCCCCTGGTTCATGACAATGATGCGGTCAGCAATCTTGAGCGAACTGGCACGGTGGGTGATGACGAAAGTTGTTCGTCCTTCGGTAAAGTGCTCCAGGGCATCGTGAATCACCTGCTCACTCTCCGCATCCGCAGCACTGGTTGCTTCATCCAGAATCAGAATGGAAGGATTGCGAAGGATGGCACGTGCCAGAGCAATGCGTTGCCGCTGACCACCGGAGAGGGTGTTTCCCATCTCACCAACGCGAGTGGCGTACCCCTTGGGTAATGTCATGATGAAATCATGGGCATGAGCCTGTACGGCTGCAGCTTCGATTTCTTCCGCTGTGTGGCCAACGGTACCGTAGGCAATGTTGTTGGCAATAGTGTCATCAAAGAGCACCGTATGCTGGGTGACGTAGCCTAGCTGCTTGCGAAGGGTTCGCAGCCTGACGTTACGAATATTCACTCCATCAATCAGCACGGTGCCATAGTCGGGATCGTAGAACCGGCTCAGCAGGCTCATCAGCGTACTCTTGCCACAGCCGTTTTTGCCGACGATGGCAATGGTTTCACCATGGTTGATGGTACAGCTGACGTGGTGCAGCACCGGACGATCAGGCGAGTAGCCGAAACAGATATCGTGGAACTCGATCGACTTCTGATGACGAGCGAGCTTGGGTCCCTTGATATTGATATCCACCTTGGGCTGGCGATCCATCACTTCGAAGATACGGTCAGCAGCGGCAGCAGCAGCCTGGATGCGGCTGAAGACGTTCGACAGCTTCCGCAGGGGTTCTGCAGTAGCCACCAGCAGTACATAGAGCGACAGCAAGCTGGAGGCTTCCAGCTGGTTGTTCATGATACGCTGGTTGAAGATGCGTTCCTGCCCGGTGAGCACGAGATAGGTGCCGAGTGCGAGAGCTCCGCACACCGCCGCCACTGCCAGGAATTCCATGATAGGATCGGTGCTGGATTCAAAGCGGATGACTTTCATCCCCTTCTTCATGAAGTCTTTGCCACCAGCGACCAGCCGCTTGCGTTCATGCCGTTCGCCAGTGTAAGCCTTCACCACCTGGATGCCTTGAATCCCTTCCTGCACGATTTTCGACAGGCTGGCCATGCTGGCGAGCACCTTCTTGCCTGCAGCCCGCATCGTCTTCCCCACCCAGTTCATGAACAGGGCAGCGATGGGAATGAGCACGAGGAAGACCAGCGTGAGCCGCCAACTGATATAGCAGGCCATGATGATGCAGACGATAGCCTTCAGAGGTTCAACGATGAGCTTTCCCGTGAGCGTGCGGATGCCATAGCCGAACGTTTCGGAATCAGTGGTGAAGCGAGACATCAGGCTGGCAGCGCCTTCCTGGTTGAACTGCTGAATATCCTGGCGAAGCACCTGGCGGTAGAGCCGATTGCGCAGATCGAAGACCGTCTGGTAGACGAAACTGGCAACCAGGGTTTCCTGGAAGAAATCGAATATACCTTTGAGCGCGACACCGAGCAGTGCGACACCAAAGATCAGGAGCATCACCTGGAATGGTTCTTCAGGACAATAACGATCCACGAAGCGTTTCAGCTTCCAGGACCAGTAGTTGGAACGTTCCACCTCAGCCAGT
The DNA here is from genome assembly GCA_964410845.1 of uncultured Bacteroidales bacterium. Classification (GTDB taxonomy): domain Bacteria; phylum Planctomycetota; class Planctomycetia; order Gemmatales; family HRBIN36; genus JAEUIE01. The sequence goes on from CAYPJB010000111.1 coordinate 4,766, forward strand.
TGAACTTGAGCGTGCGCCAGCGAACCTGCCACGAGTGCCAGGTCCTTGTCACGTTGGGTTGAGGCCGGCATCGCGGCCAGCCTGGCTTGTTTTGCCTGGAAGTCGTCCACCAGCTTGTTGAACTTGGCAATCTCTTCATCCGTCGTGCGAATGTGCTCATCCACCCAGACGTGAGGTGTCTTCTTCTCGGTGAGGATCTTGAGGAAGGGGTAGATGGCAGTGAAGTTCGCCCCCCAGAGGAGAGCCACCATGGCAGCACAAATCAGCGAAATGATGAACTGTCTGCGATAAGGCCACGCGAACTGCAATCCACGAAAGAAGTTTTGCATGTTGCCTTCCTTGGCAAGCTGGTGCGACGGCTGTGAAGCCTGATCCAAAGTAACCACAACACTCTCTGTGAGGTTTTCACCCGTTCAGCGAGAGAGTTGCCGGTTTTCTGTAACACAAGCAGGCAAAACGAACAAGCTGAGCAGTACCGATTAGGCCCTGCGACCAGGCAAAACAGGCAAGATAGCGAGGCATTACGGGTAATACCGGCATCCAATAGCTTTCTCTCATATTCATCGAGCCTCATTCTTGAACTCACGCGCTCAAAGACTATACTGAAATCCGTCGGAAACCACTTTCACTCCTCTCTGTTTGAATCGAAGGTGAGTTATGGGCCTCGTCATGATGTCCGATCTCGACATGATCGAAGAGTTGAAGTTACGCCGCTGGGCACGGGAACACTATGTGCCCCGAGGCCAGCGCGAACGCAACTGGCATCCCGTCGTCCTCGACGAGATGGAAAAGAAAGATCGTGATCTGTCGCAAGGCATCATCAGTTACGCCTCCCTGGCGTAACGAACGCAACGAACCTCAACAACGCCCGGGTCCACCCCGGGCGTGTTGCATTTCTGCGACTATTTCTTCTCCATTGCTGCCAGCATCTTCGCGCAGCGGAGTAAGGCTCGACCGGTGTGGTAGGGGCCTTGCCACATCGTGGCCCGGTTGCTGCTGATGACTTTGCCATCCGCTTCCAGCGTCGCGAACCAGCCGCCTCCAGGAGCGAGGTGATGCTTCTCAATAAAATCAAGCGTCTTCATGAAGGCCATCCAGTACTTCACGTCACCCGTCTGCTGGTAGAGTTCCAGCAGGCCTACGATGGCTTCCGATTGTACCCACCATTCCTTGCGGGTGTCGTCCGCAGGTTTGCCGAGAGCACCGCCCATGTAGAAGCCACCGTACTTGCTATCGAACCCGTATTGCAGACTGTGATTGACCAGGCTCACAGCCCAGGTTTGCAGCGATTGCGTGGGCACCTGGATGGTGCGTAGCGCATCCATCACCAGCCAGGCACATTCGACATCGTGGCCATAGCTGGCCCGCAGGTTGCTGAGAGTGGCTACCATCTTCCAGTCGCGCTGCCATTGATCGATGTTGCAGAAATAACCAGGGTGACGGACCGTAACGGTGTTGATGACAATCAGTTCCATTAGCCGCTGCTTCACCAGGGCATCAGGCCAGACTCGGTAGAGTTCCGCCAGTGCTTCGAGCAAGTGAAGGTGCGTGTTGTAGGTCTTGGTACCCACCGGCCCGACGTACATGGGTTCCTTCGTATCGGTGATGGGTTTCCAGTCGCGATAGAAGAACTCGACGTAGCCACCATGGGTTTTGTCGAAGGCATGCTTTTCCAGGGTGTGAAAGAGTTCCTGGGCGGCTTTCAGCGCTTCTGCATCGTTGGAGGCCCGGTAATATGCAGCCAATGCGTACAGAGCAAAACTGTTGAGATAGGCATGTTTGCGAGGGTCACTTGGCTCACCGCTATCCTTCACCTTGCTGAAGTAGCCTCCATGTTCACTGTCGCGAAACTTCAACTGTAGATACGTGAACCCATGTTTTGCTGCGGTCAGAGCCGCTTCTTTGTCGATGCCTTCGGAGGCAAGCGTACTGAAGAACCACAGGGTGCGGGCCTGCTGGGTGAGGAACCTGGTGCCCGTTGAGTAGAACTTGCCTTCTTTCCAGTCTTCATAGTAGCCACCGCTGGTGGGATCAACGCAGTCAGGCAGGAAAAACCTGGTGACCGAGGAATTGAGCAGCCGACGACAGCGGGCTGCTTGTTCGTGCAGTGTGATGGGTGTTGGTTGTGCGTAGAGAGGAGCAGCGTGAAGTGAACATATCAGGTACAACGATAGGCGACATATTGTGAGCATTTCGGACTCTTTCGAGAGTTGATAATGAGTGTTGAGAATAGCACTTGTAGACGGGTCTCTCAATGCTCTACTGGAACATTGGAGCAATAATAGATTCGCGACACGACCGGCTTCTAGTGTCGCAAGCAGCATCTCGTAAAAATACATCACTGATGCGTGACACTCCCTTGGAGCGAGAGCCAGCGCTGGTTTACGTGCCTGATGGATTGCCTCGTATCTCGAGATCGTTCTCTTCCAGGAAAGGAATGCACGTATGGCAAGTCATCCTTCCACTTATGCGCCCGCAGAGAAGACCATCGAACCCATGGTCATCGCAGGCATCCGCATGAAAGGCAAGTACTCCGACTGTGGCCCGGGCTTCGGCAAACTCGGGCGAACCTTTGGCAGATACATTGCCGGCCCAGCCATGATGCTCCAGTACGATAGCGAGTACAGGGAAAACGATGCCGACTTCGAATCGTGCTTCCCCGTCAAGCAAGGCCAATCGACCGACGACATTTCGGTACGTGAACTGCCTGGCGGCAGGTTCATCTGCATGATGCACCAGGGACCTTATAACGAAATGGGCCGTACCTATGCGGCACTGCTGGACTATTTACAGAAGAGGGGGCTGAAGTACGGACTCCCTACGCAGGAATACTACATAAAGGGGCCGGGGATGATTTTCCAGGGCAACCCAAAGAACTACCTGACCGAGATTCAGATACCGGTCGAAGAGGATTGAGAATGTAGTAGTGGCGGTCCAAAGGGTTGAGCTGAGCACAGCACAACCCTGCCACAACTTATCGATTCTGTGCAGTGCGCCAGCGTCGGATCCCAGTAATCGTGATGGCACCCAAACCTGCCAACGTAAACCACGATGCCGGTTCCGGAATCGAACTCAACAGTTGTACTTGCCCCAGGGTGATGTCGGCATTCGCACTCGTAGTATCATCGCCAAGGAAGAGGAAGTTGTTGTTCGAATAGGGGATACCGAAGCCAGAGTAGTTGCGAAGTGATCCTGTGAGAATGTCGGTGCCGTTGGCATTCAGGGAGTAGCTGTTGCCGAGGATGGTGAGCAGGTAACTGGTGTTCGGAACAGTATTGAAAGCGACCCCTTCGCCGTGGGTGAAGGGTTGGTTCTGTGCCCAGATTTCGTTAGTCCAGAAGCCCAGCTCGATACCTTGCAGATCACTGGAAAGGGCGATGATGCTGAAACCGGCACGGTCGTTGCTGCTATGCGATTCAGCAGTGACCGAGACATCGAAGCGGATAGCGTAACCGGTGTTGCGGTTCAGTGCTGGGAAACCTGCGTTGACAGGCGTACCAGTGATCGGGTTTTTGTTGAAATACCCTGCCTGGGCAGTACCGGTGGTAACGAGTTGCGTTCCACCTGTCACCAGTGTCTGGGTAGCGGTACCCTGGAAGTTGGTGATGTAGCTGAACCAGCCTTGGGTCGCTGGCAGCGTGTTCAGAACAGGATCATACAGCGTGATCGTCTGTGCCAGGAGCGAGGTGGGCAAACAGCACAGCGCAAGGAGAACCAGACGGTATTTCATCGGAACATTCCTGGTCACAGTTTGATGGCAGGGTATTGTAGCGGAAAGGGAAGTCAATCTCACTCGGCTCGTCACCAATCACTTGAATCGATCTTGGCTGCACTGTTCTTTTCGGTTGCCAATTGCTGTTGCAGATGTTCTGATGAGTTCAAGAAATGATGAGTTAGAGAAAACACATGTCGCTTTCATGTCCTTCCTGTGGGGTGAGAAATCCACCTCGCCAAAAGATCTGTTCCTTCTGTCAGTTTGATTTCGTTCATGGAAAGGTGCCAGCCCAGCCGGAACCTACACCGGTTTTGCCAGCGGCAATCCCACAGCCAGTTGCATCTCCATCATCCGCATCCAACGACCTGGTGATGGAAGCGCCGTTCATGCGAACACGGGGATTGATCGGCACCATCGTCATGGGTGTGATGCTGATACCGACGATGGTGATGACGTTGAAGAAGATGCCCTTGCATTGGTTGATGTATCTCTTCGCCTGGTTGCTTGTAGTACTTTTTGTCCCCCAGGTGTTAATGCTGATCAGGCCGCGCAGGTTGATTGTGAAAGATGGCAAGTTCATTGCCAGGGGAATTCCCACCATCAGTACTCCTATCGACAACGTCTACCAGGTGGCACACGATGGCATGGGCATTGGAATTCAGTTCAAGGAGATGCAGGCGGTTGAGTGTCAAGCCAAGGTGATCGCCCACATGGAAAGGCAGCGTTCATCGCAGCACTATCACCTTCATTATCCAGGTTTTACGTATCAGCAGGCTGATCAACTGCGACAGAAGCTGGGGCTCACCGAACTGGCTCCCAACTCAGACCTCAACCACATCCGGGAATACCAACAGACGATCAGGACTCTGACACCCAGGCTGTTTGTCACCAATATCCTCGTCGGCCTGAATGTGCTGATTTACTTCCTGATGGTGGCCACCGGGGTGGATTGGCTTAGTCCCACTATCCCCTCCCTGTTGAAGTGGGGCGCCGATTACGGCCCTTACACGACGGATGGCCAGGGTTGGCGGCTCCTCACCTGCTGCTTTCTCCACATCGGCTTCTTCCACCTCTTCTTCAACATGTGGGCACTGCTTTCCGTGGGGCCTCTCATGGAACGCCTGCTCGGCAACACCGGGTTTCTGCTGCTCTATCTGGCCAGTGGATTGTGTGGCAGCATCCTCAGCGTTTCCCGCGATCCATTGATTGTCAGTGCTGGCGCATCTGGTGCCATCTTTGGGGTATTCGGCGCCATGCTGGGCTTTCTGGTCTTGCACAAACACACTATGCCTGTGCCTATCTATCGCCATGTGTGGAAGAGCGGCGTGGCGTTTCTGGTCTTCAACTTCCTCTTCGCCTGGGGTGTGCCAGGCATTGATGTTGCTGCTCACCTGGGCGGAGCGCTCGCAGGTTTCGCCGGTGGGCTGCTGCTGAGCCAACCAGTCGATGCCCACACCCAGCGGATGCGCTTCTGGCGAAATCTGCTGCTGGCCGTCTTCGCGACGGCGATGATTATTCCGGCGTTTTTCTTTCTGCCTAAACCTTCAGGGCCCGACGCAACCTGGCAACTGATGTTATTTAGTTTCATCGAGAACGAGCAGAAATGGGGCAATCGTTACACCTACCTGGCCGAACAAGTTGATCAAGGCAAACTGGAGCAAGGGTACTTACAGCGATACATCGAACAGGAAGTGATTCCGCCCTGGAATGCCTGGCAGCAACGACTGCATGAAATCGAACCGACCAGGCCCTTACACGTCAAGCAACGGCAGGCAATTATGAACTACCTTCAGCTCAAGAAAGAAGGATTCCAACTGATGGCACAAGCACTTGCTGAAAATAATGGGGAACTCTCCAGTAAGGCGTTAAAGAAATTTGACGAGGCGAACAAGCGCCTGGAAGCGATGAACACGAAATAGCCTGCATCATGGATGTATGGCGTACAGATGTAAGATGGGGTATAATTCGATTGTAGTCTGCGGAGTTCACCATGAGACGTCAAAGCAAAGCAATGTTGAAAGAGTTACTCAATCTGCCTGCCACAGATCGCCACATGATCGCTGAACAGCTTTATTTCAGCCTATCCGACGAAGAACAAGATGATCTTCTGGAAAAAGAGTTGGATACACGATGGAAAGAAGTCGTCAGCGGTAAGGTCAAGCTGATTCCACGCTCTGCCCTGAAGCAGAAGCATACACGTTCATGATTGAGCTCTCCATTCACCCATTGGCAAATCGCGAACGGTTGCGTGCCATTCGTTGGTATCAAAAGCGAAGTCACCTTGCAGCAGAGCGATTTGAAGGTTACGTTGATCAAGCTATCTCCAAGATTGAATCGAATCCCTACCTTGGCACAAGATTTCGAAAACACTATTTCTGGATCAAAGTGAAACGCTATCCATTCTTGCTTTACTACCGTCCTGTTGAAGCCATCACTGGGTACTTATTGCAATCGCTCATCAACAACGACGGCTCGGCTACTGGCTAAAACGTGCGTGATTCGCTCAATGAAGATCCTTCGTTAAGGTTTTCGTAATGTCTCCAATCACCCTCGACACCATCCGCCAGGCCCATGCCCGCATCAGGCCCTACGTTCATCGCACCCCAGTGTTTCGCAGCACCAGGCTCAGCGACCTGGCAGGGGCAAACATCTACTTCAAGTGTGAGAACTTCCAGAAAGTGGGAGCATTCAAAGCACGTGGCGCCTGCAATGCAGTCTTCTCACTCACTGACGCTGTCGCCAGTCGTGGTGTAGTC
>CAYPJB010000112.1:0-3477 GCA_964410845.1 uncultured Bacteroidales bacterium
CTACGCTCAGCGACTGACGAGTGAGTACGATAGCAAGCACACCTCCGATGAAAGCAGTGGGGATCGCGTTCAAGATCTGCATGCTGATTCGCAGCGACGGATACAACACCATGAGAACAACGAGAATGCCGAGAAACGAAACACCAGCCAGTACACTGATGAGCAGCGTGGCCTTTCGCTGGGCTTCGAACTGCCCGCCGAACTCGATGAAGTAGCCTTCGGGAAGTGTCAGCCCTTCGCGAACCGTCCGTTCGGCCTGGGCGACAGCGCTTGCCAGATCACGATCCGCCACATTGCAGCGGACCACCTGCACTCTGCGGACATTCTCCCGGTTCACCTGGTTGGGGCCACTCGCTACAGCAGGGAAATCTGCGACTTCACTTAATCGGATCTGACCATGGCCATCAGGCAGGTTCAGACGCAAGTCTTTCAGCCTCGTCGTATCTGAACGAAATGGTTCCTTCAATTTGATGATGAGTGCAAACCGGCGCTGTCCTTCGAGAACCTGAGATACGACTTCTCCCTTCATCGCTGTCTGGACAAAATCAGCCACATACTGCCGGCTGAGGCCGAAGTACGCCAGATCTTCGGGGCGTAGAACAATCTGCAGTTCATCCACGCGTTGTTGTGGATCGATGATGGGAGGCAATATTCCAGGGACGGTGGCTACCAGCCGCTTGGCTTCGTTGGCCAGTAGACGAAGCTTATCCAGGTCATCGCCAAAGATCTTGATAGCAATGTGAGCGTTGACGCCGGAGAGCATGTGGCTGATCATGTGCGAGAGGGGCTGCTCTGCTGATAAATCCACCCCCGGTGCTTCGGCACGCAGTTCCTTGAGCAGCATGCTCAGAAACGCATCGCGGGAGTATTTCGCCCCCTGGTTCATCGTCACGATGTATTCACTCGTGCTGACCGGTTCGACATGTTCATCCAGTTCTGCCCGTCCGGTTCGGCGTATGAAGTGTAATATCTGACCATCCGGATTCTGTTCGGTCTTCTGCATCGTCTTCAGCTTGGCATCAATCACCCGGCATACCTCTTCGGATGCCTTCAGGGAGGAACCACCAGGCAACATGACATTGATCTGCACACTGCCTTCGTCGAACTTGGGCAGGAAATCGCCACCCAGTTGGGTCATGATCCAGACACAAAGCCCGACCAGCAGCCAGGCAAAGACCAGCAAGTGTGCTGGATATGCCATGCTGAACCGAATGAGATACGATGCCCCATACTTCAGCGTTCGCAGTAGCAGACCATCCTTGACCTCATGTGAAGCTTTCGATTGAGGCAACAGATAGTATGAGAGGACCGGTGTTACAGTCAGCGAAACAACGAGCGAAGCCAGAATCGAAACGATGTAGGCAATTCCGAGTGGGACGAAGAGTCGCCCTTCCACTCCAGAGAGAGCAAAGAGGGGTACGAAGGAAAGGATGACGACAGCAGTGCCAAAAACAATCGCGGAACGGATTTCCTTGCTGGCCCGGTAGACGACAAGGAGATCAGGCAACGGATGCGGGCTGGCATGGTTCTCTTTCAGGCGGCGAAAGATGTTCTCGACATCGACGATAGCATCATCCACCAGTTCGCCCATTGCGACTGCAATACCACCGAGAGTCATCACATTGATGCTGAGTTCCGTACCGCTGATAGCACTGATGAGACGGAAGACGAGTGTCGTCATCACCAGCGAAAGTGGAATGGCTGTCAGCGTGATAAACGTTGTTCTGACGTTGAGCAGGAAAAGAAAGAGCACCACCAGAACCAGTCCGGCTCCGATAGCCAGCGCTTCCTCGACATAGTAGATACCACGATCGATAAAGTTTTTGAGTTGAAAAAGATTGGTATTGATGATGAGATTGGCAGGAAGTGAAGGCTTCAGTTCGAGCAGAGCCTGCTTTACCTGATCCGTCAGCTTGCGGGTATCGATGTGGGGCTGCTTGGCGATGGTAACGACGATACCCGGGGCTCCATCCACGCTGGCGTTGCCTCGCTTGGGGCCAGGGGCCTGTTCGATGCGGGCTACGTTGCCAAGTAGAACAGGGCGTTCCGTGGTAGATTTCACGGGGATGAGCAATAGTTCATTGACGACCGCCTGGGGCAGGGGGCCGAGCCTGCCGATAATTCGTACGGGCTTTTCAGTGGCACCGTCATCGACGTAGCCTCCGCTGGCATTCAGATTCGTCGATTGGATGGCAGCTTCCACGTCTTGCAACGTGACGTTGTACTCCTGCAGCTGATCCGGATCGACGAGGATCTGATACTGTTTGCGGTCGCCACCCATCACGATGACTTCGGCGATGCCCGACAGTTTGAGCAGACGAGGCCGAATCACCCAGTCGGCCAACGTACGCAGTTCCATCCGTTGCTGAAGGTCGCTTCCTGCCTTGTCGTTCTGCTCGAAAGCAATGCCGACGTGGATGATCTGACCCATAATCGAAGCAGGCGGAGTCATCTGCCAGACAATACCGGGAGGCAACGACAACGTCGATAAGCGTTCATTAACTACCTGTCGAGCATGTCGAACTTCAGTCTTCCAGTTGAAATCGATATAGACGACAGCAATCTCCTGGGCTGACTGGCTGCGTACAGATTCGACGCCGCTTGCACCAAGGATGGCAGTTTCCATGGGTTGCGTTACCAGCGTTTCCACTTCTTCGGGCGATAGACCAGGGCATTCGGTTAATATCACAACCCTGGTGCGATCCAAATCGGGGAAAACGTCAATGGGTAACGTTGTTGTCAGGTAGCTGCCATACACCAGCACGATGAGTGAGGCAAGCAGCACCAGTCCACGATGGCACAGCGACCAGCGAATGATGGCATTGAGCATGCTAATCTTCCCCGTTCTTGTGCAGCGTGCCATCAGCATGCATGTGATAGCCAGGGGGGACGCCGCTCGATTGCGACTTGAGCATGCGGTTGAGTTGTGCCGCAGCATTCTGGGCAACGAAGACTCCCGGAGCAATGGTGCCGTCTACTGCGAGTATCGCCTGCTGCCTGTCGAGAAAAAGCAGCTTCACAGGCTTGCGAATGAACGTGTTGACATTCTGGGTGAAGACGAAGCTTTCGATTCCTTCTCGTACCATTGCTTCGCGAGGCACCACCAAGACGTTCTCCAGTTTCTCGATGGGAACATGCAGCCGCAGCTTCTGTCCAGGCCGAAACCGCCAGAGCGTTTGCTTGATGGTTCCATTCACCACCGAACGTGATTCGTTGGCCAGTGGCATACGGAACGCAAACGTACGGTTCATCGGATCGATGGTGCTGGCCAGGTGCTGGATGTAAAACGATTGCTGACTAGTAGGCCAGTCCGCCCCGGGTGGTTCCTGAAAGTCCACTTCGACAGGCCAGTTTTCCCTGACGGCACGTTCCAGAAATGGCGTCTCATCGCGGAAGGCTCGTCCCTCGATCACCAGAAAGTGATGGTTTGCCAACGTACACAGCATCTGTCCCGCTTGTACCTGCTGTCCCAGTTCC
>CAYPJB010000112.1:3577-11168 GCA_964410845.1 uncultured Bacteroidales bacterium
ACTTCGCCCGGCAGGGAATGGATCTTCTGCACAACACCCATCACCGGAGCAACCACGCCCCGGTCACTTTGTCCGGGCAGATCGACAATCATTCCCGGTATCGTCAGCGTCTTCCAGTAGCTGGTAGCTTTGAGCGGCTGTGCCGTCAGCCCCAGATTACTGATGGCCTGATCAGACAGCAGCACTGATTCCGCCGTTGGATGCCCCGTTTCCGCTGGTGCCGATGCCTCCTTGGCCACGGGCGTTATCCACGGCAGCCAATAACTGCGAGAGAAGTACCCTGCTGCCACGAGCAGACCGAGAACCAGAGTAGCAACTATTTGCTTGATGACCTGCAACATAACGAGACTCGTGCGAAGTGTAGAACGGAACTCACGGCGCTCGGGAGGCTGCGCCTTCTACCCTGGCACGCAACTTAACAATGCAAGACGATGAATTGTTTGAACAATAGCCCCCACGGAGGAGGCAATCCGTAACATTCTCGAAGTGAAAGGACTGGCACTTTCGATACATATATTTCAAGAATGATGGTGCAGCAGATCGTCGCGGAATCGAGCCAGGGCTGCTTCGCTGTCAGCGGGAGGGGTACATCCACAATGACTGCGTAGTCAGTGCAGGGATCACACTCCATGGTCGGGATGTTTGCGAGTTCAGCTTCATGGTCGTGTGCATGGCAGTCGCTGAGCCACGTCCAGTGCAGTTTCTGCGTGCCATCCTGGCGGACACAGAGCGTGATCGCTCCCTGGCCGAACACGCCCAGCATGATCTGCAAGCTCACCAGGATGGATAACAACCAACGCATGAACATCATTCTAAATGAGCATCCCCGGCGATACAAGGCAGGTTCGTCGCCTATGCAGCCTGGTGGATGCGTCGAGTGTTGATCAAAAACGGTGCAATCGCTGCCATCGTCTGGCGAGTCGCCCCCTGTTGGCTGGCTACGAAACTGCTGGCACGCTCTCCCAGGGTATGACGTTCCGCTTCATTCTGAAGCAGCCGCAGAGTGACCGCAGCCCACTCTTCCTTGCTGCGCACTTCGATGGCTGCCTGGTTCTGCAACAACGATGCAACAATCTGCTTGAAGTTCCACGTGTTTGGGCCAAAGGTCACAGCCACTCCATAGGCAGCTGGTTCGATCATGTTCTGTCCGCCACGGTCATTGAAGCTGCCACCCACGAAGCCTACATCTGCCAGCCCCCAGATGGCTTTGAGTTCACCGAGGGTATCGACGAGAGTTAGTCCTGAGTGCTCAGATGTGAGTGCTGAGGGGGGCAGTTGGCTGCGTCGTTGGTAGGGTAGTTGGCTGTCTTCAATCAACCGGGCAACTTCCGCAAATCGTTCCTGATGTCTCGGGACAAGTATAAGTTGCAGATCGGGGAGGGCCTTCTTGATCTCTTGATAGATCTCCAAAGCCCAGGCTTCTTCGGGAGCCTGCGTGCTACCGACGACCCAGACAAGCTTGCTCGCGGTGATGTTCAGCAGCTTTCTAAGTTGTTCTACTTTGGGATCATGACGATTGACTTCCACTCCATCGAACTTGATTGATCCCGTCACCACGATGCGTTCCGCAGGCATTCCCAGTGACTGCAATCGTTCTGCATATTCCGGCTGCTGAACTGCAAAACAATCGATCTTGCGGAGCAATCCCGGCATCATCCACGAAACCCGACGATAACCACGATAACTTTTTTCACTGATCCGGCCATTCACGACAACGAGTGGAATCTGCTGTGCGTGTGCGATGCTGATGAAGTTAGGCCAAAGTTCAAGCTCCGCCAGGATAATGACATCAGGCTGCACCAGTTGCAAGGCACGACTGACTGCCCACGAAAAATCGAATGGAAACCAGATGGTCTTGAGCTCGGGGTACGTTTTCTCCGCTACTGCTCGCCCGGTGGTTGTCGTGACGGAGAGCCAGATTTCGTAGTGGGGATAGTCTTTCTGGAGCTGGCGGAAGATCGGCTGGAGTAACAAAACCTCACCCACGCTCACGGCATGGAGCCAGAGGCGTGGCGAAGTTTTTGAGTTGTTTGTCGTGATGTTGCCTGTGAACTTCTGGCGAAGCCCACCAAGTCGTTTGCTATGACGATAGCGTCGCCAGATGAGCCATGGCGCTGCAAAGCAAAGCACGAAACAATAGATGAAGTTCAGCACCCAGGCCACGCAGCGAATCCTTTCGCATGTTGATTGTCGCAAGCTTACTCCGGAGTCTCACGTCATCCGGCACGGTGCTTACGCCAGATCCTTTTTCATATGGCACTGCTTGTACTTCTTGCCGGAACCACAAGGGCAGGGGTCGTTGCGTCCTACTCTTGGCTCCTTGTTCTTTACTGGTTGAGGCTTGCCTGCACTTTGCTGGCTGTTGGCAATCGCTTCCTCCTGCTGAGCGCGGATGCCCTCAGTGGGGGGTAGCGGTTTGCTCGCCTCGTCGTGTCGAGCCTGTGCCTGGGAGAGTACCGCATCGGAGGTATCCTGAATAGCTTCTTCCATGCGGAAGATCAATTCAGTGATCTTGTCCTGAATACTCTCCTTTTCCTGATACTCAGCGTTCGGGTCGCCTTCCCACATCTCATCGAAGGCTTTCATACCCTCGGTCTTGTAGACCGTCTTGGGATCCTGTTGTGCCATGCCCACGAAGCTGATCGCAGACCGCAGGTAATCCATGGTGTAGAGGTGATCCTTCCAGGAAGAATCGACCACGCTCAGCACCAGTGAGCGTTCCATCGATTGCATTTCCGGACGATACACCGCATCAAAGGCACACCAGAGAACCTGGCGAACATGATCTTCGGGATAGCCTGCCAATTCGCTGGCTTCTACTTTCAACTTCAGCGATGATGTCGCCCATGCTGCCAGTTCACGTGCTGCTTCTTCGCTCAGCTTGTTGCCACGAGTGAAGTACTTGTCGAGCTCAGCTTCGATTCGATCGGTACCATCCTTGGGGTATGCCTGCTTGCTTACTTCCAGCAGGATCGATTCGAGCTTGTCTTTGGAAGCGATAACAAAATCGTTCTCGTTGATGACACCAGATGCCACTTGGAAGCGGTCCTTGGCCATGGCCAGAAGGCCATGCGGATCAAACCGCTGCTGGCCATACATATCCTTCCCGAGGAAATGGTGCATCAGCACTTTTACAGGGAACTCGATCTCCTTCTCGGTGTAAAGCTCCTTCACCTTGTCGTTGAGAAGTTGTTTGATCTGTACCGGCGACTTATCGCGAAGCTCGGCTACATCCACGTTCAAATTGAATTTGAGACGGAACCAGTCGGCGATGGCATGCAGGCTGAAGTCCTCAGCGAGCATCGGGGCGCCTTCCTTTACATCGGTTTCGTCGATGTTCTTCTCAACCTGAGGCAACAGCGTTTCGAGAATCTTCTCGCGGCCGATCTGCTTGAGTTCCTTGACTGTCACCTTCACGCCAAACTTCGACTCCATGAACTTGGCGAAAGCTTCCCAGTTCCATTCCTGTTCATCGATGCCGGTATCGAGATTTTCCTCCAACGCATCCTGCATGGCATTCACTGCCTTCAGGCATGCCTTGTTCTTGGCATTCCGCTCTGCTTCCTCGAAAGTGACTCGTACAAACTCGCTTCCTTCAAATTCTGAGTTCAGTCGATTGCTGATGAAGCGTGCGAACGCATCCGTGCCGTAACGAATGGCAGTGAAACGATCCACGTTCTTCGAAACGGTGTTCTGCAGCATATCAGTGATGATCAGCTTGCAGTTCGCACCATCGAGAATCTTCTGGCGGAAACCATAGGTGCGTTTACGCTGATAATCCATCACCTCGTCGTATTCGAGCAGGTTCTTGCGAATGTCGAAGTTGCGTTCTTCGACTTTCTTCTGTGCCGCTTCAATGCGTCGCGACACCATCTTGCTTTCAATGCTCTCGCCTTCCTTCATGCCCAGACGGGTGAGTACGTTAGCCACCCATTCGCCAGCGAAGAGTCGCATCAGTTCGTCTTGCAACGATACATAAAACCGGCTGGAACCAGGATCACCCTGACGGCCTGCTCGACCACGAAGCTGATTATCAATTCGGCGGGATTCATGTCGTTCGGTGCCGATGACATGCAAGCCACCCAGTTCCGCTACCTTGCGGCCTTCTTCTTTCGTCTTCTCACGAGCTTCAATGGCGTCGACTCGTGCCTTCCAGACATCAACAGGCACATCGAGACGGGTCGGGTACTCGTGCCGCAGTTCATTCCAGGCCATGTACTCGGCATTGCCACCGAGAATGATGTCGGTGCCGCGGCCTGCCATATTTGTGGCAATCGTCACTGCTCCACGCCGACCTGCCTGGGCCACAATCTCTGATTCTTTCTGTACATACTCGGGCTTGGCATTGAGCAGTTCATGCTTGATGCCACGCAGCTTCAGCATCTTGCTGAGTTCTTCCGATTTCTTGACATCGGTGGTGCCGATCAGAATCGGCTGATCTTTCTTATGAACATCCACAATCTCTTCGAGAATGGCGTTCATCTTTTCGCGTTCACTACGGTAGACGACGTCAGGATAGTTCAGTCGTTTCATGTAGCGGTTCGTCGGAACAGCCATTACATCCAGCTTGTAGATCTTCCAGAACTCATTGGCTTCCGTCATGGCGGTGCCGGTCATGCCCGCCAGTTTCTTGTACAGCTTGAAGAAGTTCTGCAGTGTAACGGTTGCCAACGTCTGTGTTTCTTCCTTGATGGGCACATTTTCTTTGGCTTCGACTGCCTGGTGCAACCCGTCCGACCACTGTCGGCCAAACATGGCACGACCGGTGAACTCATCGATGATCACAACAATCGGCCGACCCCGTTCATGAGGTTCCTGACTCGGGGCCACCATGTAATCCTTATCACGGTGATAAAGATTGTGGGCCTTCAGTGCCTGGTCAATCAAGTGCGGCCAGTGCATGTTGCCTGCGGTGTAGAAACTCTCCACACCAGCGAGTTTCTCAGCAAAGTGAACGCCTTCTTCGGTCAAGTGGCAGGTGCGTTCCTTTTCTTTCACTTCGAAGTGAATGTCCTTCTTGAGTTGACGGGCGACCTTGTCCGCCTGCTTGAATCGATCGACATTACCGTGTGCCGACCCGCTGATGATGAGTGGCGTACGGGCTTCGTCGATCAGGATGTTATCTACTTCGTCGATGATGGCGTAGTTGAGAGCTTTCTGGCACTGCTGGGAAAACTTGCTGAATCGATTGTCGCCCCAGCGAGCCGGCTTCATGTTGTCACGGAGATAGTCGAACCCGAACTCACTATTGGTGCCGTAGGTAATGTCGCAGTCGTAGGCCTGGCGCCGGCCTTCTGGATCGATGTCCGACTGAATGAAGCCTGCAGTTACACCCAGCCCCTGGAAGATGGGCGTCATCCATTCGCAATCGCGACGGGCCAGGTAATCATTCACGGTGATGACATGTACGCCCTTGCCTTCGAGGGCATTCAGATAAGCTGGTGCCGTAGCAACCAGGGTCTTACCTTCACCAGTCATCATTTCAGCAATCTTGCCTTCGTGGAGCACAATGCCGCCGAGCATCTGCACATCGAAGTGACGCATGTTCTTGAAACGTCGGCCTGCTTCACGGCAGGCTGCAAAGGCTTCAGGTAAAATGTCGTTCAGCGTTTCACCCTGGGCCAGGCGTTTGCGGAAAGCGGGTGTGAGCGCCTTCAGACCTTCATCAGTCAGTTCTCGCATCTTTGGTTCAAGTTCATTGATGCGAGCGAGTATGGAGCCGGGAGCGATACGGTAGGGCGGGTCCTGTTCCTTGGTGCGAATGAATCCATAGGCGCGGACAGCCCGCTCGTTGCTGGAGCCGAAGAGCTTGCCCAGGATGCCATTGACCCCTTCTGAAATGGCACCAAAGCCATCGCCAATGCGATCCCAGAAACTGCTGTCGTCAACTGGGGGAGTGGTAACTGAAGGTGCCGAAGCCATCTTGGGTTCTTTCAGTGCTGTGGACATCGTGTACTTGCCTAACTAAAGTCTTCGGGTCGACAGGGAATCCATTCACCTATCGTATGGGCATTTCGCGCAAGCAGGTCGTAACGACAGGAATGCGTGATGAGTCAGTATATGAACCGAAGGAAGTTTACGCTGACTGCAAAAGGGGGTCAATATCGGGTGAGATGAACATGCAGAAGCTGTTAAGAGGGTAACAGCCTTTAATCTCAACTCAAAGTCATCTCCATATACACACTCACCGGGTCATCTCGATACTCCCCGAACGGTCCGCAGCGAAGAAAGCCCACTTTTTCATAGAGCTTGATTGCTGGGATTTGATGAATGCCTGTCTCCAGGCGTAACACCGACACGCCATGCTGATTTGCATAGTTCATCAGATGCTCCAGCATGGCCTGGGCGCACCCTTTTCGTTGCTGCTCTGGCCGAACATACATTCGCTTGAGTTCGCCATAGTCATCGTAGAGTTTGATGCCACCGCAACCCACTACTTCACCAGCATCCCGCATGATGAAGAATGCCACCCCTTGCTTGATGAGCTTATCCACGCTGTAGCCATGTCTGCTTTCCGCAGGGTAGCCGAAGGATTCGAGATGCTCTTCCAGTTCATTGATGAGCTGGATGGCATCATTGGTAGTTGGGGATTCTTGCTGGATTATCAGAGACATATGTTCCTCCGCTACAGTTGTTATTTGTAGGAGAGGCTGAACACTCTTTTTAGTGATCCATGATTACTTGAGTGCAGTGCCAAGTGATGCTTCCAGCTTTTTCAGACTATCGGCTGCCATCTTTGTGGTATTGATAACCTGGTACCAGGCGACAATAGGTTTGTCCTTCTGTCCATCAGGTTTGAGAACCACGATCACTACATCATTGTCATCGATAATGCCAACATTCCTGGTACCACTTTTATTCGCAACAACACCAATCGAAGTTGCCTTCCAGTTTTGTGATTTAGCAATGGTATCGAGTTCCTTGATGCGGGTGGTCAACTCCTCTGCGGTGTATCCACCTCGCTGTGCTCCCTTTTCATCGAAGAGATGCAGGTACGCTGCATCCATAGCTGAATGGTTTGCTGAAAACGCATCTACCTTTGCTACGATCGCACGCGTTTCATCATTCAAATGACGGGCATAGAGCACAATGCAAGGCTTGCTTACCTGATTACTAGGGGCATATCCTCTGACCAAACCATAGGTTTTAGGATCAAACGGAAAACGAGTAGCATGAGGCCCCGTTGCTGTGGTAGCTACCACCAATGGAGGCGATGAACCCAGGCTCTTTTCCCAGACAGACTGGTCTTGAGCCATTCCAGCAGATTGAAATAGTAGGAAAAGAGTGGTACACAGGGTGAACATGCAAGTCTTCATGGAACGCCTCGTCAGTTAGTATCTCGACGATCCAGCGAAGCCAATAGTTTGTCAACCTCTAACAAGCTACCTGCTCCCATACTGCTTCTGATAATACTCCCGGTATTCCCCGCTACGAATGTGCTCCACCCAGGCTGCATTCTGCTGATACCATGCCACCGTTTGTGCCAGGCCTTCTTCAAAGGTCACCATGGGTTTCCAGCCTAGCTCGCGTTTGGCTTTGGTGCAGTCGATGGCGTAGCGGCGATCGTGGCCGGGGCGGTCTGCTACATACT
>CAYPJB010000113.1:0-11152 GCA_964410845.1 uncultured Bacteroidales bacterium
GAGTTGTTTCAGCTACTTCATTTTAAGTGGACTTCAGCACTCGACAATGCTTTTGTGAGCGTATCACTCGAAGTACTCAGTACATGGCGAAGAGCTTTATCGAGTTGGTCTGGTGTGACAGGCTTCCGAAGAAAGACACGCCCTTCTGCCAGAAGGTTCTCCGTATAGCCCGACATGAAGACGAGCTTGAGTGTAGGTCGTACCTTCTTGGCTTGCTCGGCAATCTGGCGACCATTCATGCCAGGCAACACCATGTCTGTCAGCAGCACGTCAATGTTGATTTTCGATTGCAGGCAGTGGTACAAGGCTTCGTTGCCATCCTTGGCAGGGATGGCTTCGTAGCCCAGGTGTTGCAATGCCAGAACCAGGTAATTGCGGACCAATTCTTCGTCATCCACGACAAGAACCGTCTGCTTGGTAGCTGGTGAGGCAGTTTTAGAACTGGTCACCTCGGTGCTGGCAGCAGGCATGTCGATGGCCAGCTCATTCCGGTGCGGTTCGCTCAGAATGGTTACCGTCCCCTGTGCCTGACGGATGATGCCATGTGCCAGTGCCAGTCCCAGGTCAGCGGTTTCCGGATCTATATTGTTGAAGGGTTTGAAAAGTTTATCCTGCTCGTCAGGCAGCAAGCCAGGGCCATCATCAATCAGGCTGAGGCGAACGTTATTGTCATGGTGGCTGGTGCTGATGGTCAGTGTGCCAACTCTCACCCGTGCATGCACCCATTTGAGCAACCGAAGGATAGCTGCTTCGAACTGGTTGGGATCGACCATCACCAGAACATCTTGCGGATCAAGCTGAATCTCAATGCGGAAATCACCGCTCGCCAGCTTGTTGCCGAACAGACTAGTAAACTGTTCAGCCATTTTGCGGACAAGGGCATTGAGGCTGAGCAGTTCGACTTCAGGGGGTAAGCGGCACGAATAAGTAATGAGCTGCTGAACCAGTTGTGATGCAGCACCTGCAGCAGACTTGATCTGTTCAATCCAGGGGCGAGATCGATCGCCAGGCGGATGCAAGCCGAGTAAATAGTTACTCTCGCCAAGAACGGTCATCAGGTACCGTCCAAGGCGTAGCCCGATGTCCCCGGCAAATTCGCTCAGGGGATCATGGTCATGCGCTACAGGCTTGGTCTTTGAAGGCATACGTGTATCATGGCATGCCATAAGCGGAGATGCAAGCAGGTAGTTGGCGGACCTTAGACTGCAAGAAGTGAATGGATAGCTTAGATAATGGCCTACAGCCTGCTAACTCTCCACACTCATCTCATCTTCGACGCCGATGATCTGTCTCAGATCGGTGAGTTGTTCGTAAAACTCATCACTCGTGGAATGGATATGCTCTTCTTCGGTAATAATCAGCAAGTCGTCATCACGCTGGATACCAGCCTTGTTCAAGATCTGCTGGAAACTGTTCAGCTGTGGGCCGTACAGATAAAGAAGCTTGTGTTCGTCGAAGTGGACTTCATAGTCACGCTGTGCGCTGAGGACAGCAATGCCCGTACAGCCATCGTGAAGGAGCAGGTCTTCGTAGGCGCAGAGGATGCTCGTCAGAACGGGTAGATCGATATCGGTGCGTTCCCACGTCGCCGCGATAGGGGGGCCATCCCCTTCGGTGTCGAGATCGTGGCTGGATTCGAGGATGAAATCGACGACTTCCCCCAATGGCTTGAAGAGTTCGAGCAACGTGGGGAAGAGTTTGTTCTGGGAAATGGCAGCGGTCAGCACTGGCATGCGCAGACCCAGTTCCGGGTCTTTGTAGATCTCGATCCTGTACCCTTCACGTAGCGGGAAGAGTGGTTTGTTAGCAGGGCGAATAGCCTGCGTTAATGCCAGGCGTTTCCCGCGCGCATGGGCGGGCCCGCGTAGCGAAGCGGCGGCATCCTGCGCCGATCGGTTCTTCCCTGGCCCACGTTCCTGCAGCATTGCTGCCCCTTTTCTGGAGTGGTGCCTTCATTGACACTGTTATGGTATGGCCTGAAGCTGCCTTGTTCAGCTACAGGCACACCACGGATGACTGTTGAAGTATACGCTTGCCAATGAAGCAAAGCCAATATCACGCCCGCAAATATTAACTGACCGGTGCCATCGGAGGGCGTGTTGTATGGGGTGTGCGGAGTTCATTAGCTATGTACAGTCAGTTGGTCGCCAGTGAGTAAGTCAGAACTCTGAAAATGCGACGAACGACCTGAAGCATCTTCAAGCAAGTCGTTCCGTTTCTTCCACGCTTGTGACTTGCAACGTCATAGCAATTGATTGCTACTAATCGTTACACCCCTCACCCCCGGCGCAGTTACCGTAACGTGACCAGTTTTCCCATTGCTTCGGGCTATATCGAATATGCCATTCTCAGGTATGATAGATGAAGGGCCTTTGGTCCGGGCATGGAGGATATTCGGTATGAACAACTTGCGATGCATGCTGTGTTGCCTGATTCTGTTCAATTATGGAAATGGTTTTTCCACTCAGGCTCAGGAGAAAGTCCCTGCACCACAGGCTGCTCCACCACTGGCGGAATATTGGGAAGCGATCTATCTGCAAGGCGCACATGTCGGGCATTCCCACGGCGTGTACCGCCCATTTCGGTCGGAGCAGATTATCAGTACCGAAGAACTCACGCTCAGTCTGAACCGCTTCAACCAGTTGCTTCGCATGCAGTTCAGCTTCACCATGGTCGAAACCAAGGATGGAAAAATTCAACAGTTCACCATTAAGCAATCGATGGGTCGAGATGATGAACTTGTCCGTAGCGGCATTGTGGAGAAGAACGAGGTACGCATCACCAAGACACAAGGCGACCAGGCGCCCGTCACCAAGGTTGAACCCTGGAACGATTCCGCTCTCGGCCTCTATGCCATGGAGCAGCTCTACAAATCCCGGGAGCTGAAGCCGGGCCTGGAATTCGACTTCAAGAGCTTTTCTTCCGATTTCAACACCGTTCTCAACTACCATGTTGCGGTCAGTGACAAGCAACCTACCAACCTCCTCGGTGGACGCAATTTGCCATTCTGGCGAGTTACAGTCAAACTCCAGAAGATCGGTGAGATTCAGCTTCCCCCCATGATCTGCTGGGTGAATGACAAAGGCGAAGTCTACAAACGCGAACAATCCATCCCCGGTCTCGGCGACCTGACCTTTTACCGTACTCGCAAGGAATCTGCCGTTCCTTCAGCAACTGCGACGGTGAAAAACCCCAATTCCGACATTGGTTTTTCCCAGCTGATCAAGCTTAATCGGAGCTTCAATCAATTCAATAACACTCGCAGTGTTGAATATCGAGTGAAGCTGAAAGACCTGGAAGGTTTCGAAACTGCCTTTGCCAATGAACCTCGCCAGGTGGTCAAGGTGATAGGCAAAGATGAACTTGCCATCACAGCCAAATGGCAGGAGACACCTGTAACAACTGCCAGCAACAAGAAACCGCCCGCCGAGTACCTGCGTAGCAATCACTTCATCACGAGCGATGACGAAATAGTAAAACGTCTGGCAAAATTAGCTACCACGGGTTCACGTGAACCCTGGCAGAAAGCCCGAGCCATCGAAGCGTATGTTCATCAGAAGATGACCAACAAAGACTATGGCAAAGCTTTTGCCACTGCAGCGGAAACAGCTCGCACACTCGATGGCGACTGTACAGAACATGCAGTGCTTGCTGCAGCCATGTGCCGGGCCGTAGGCGTTCCAAGCCGGACTGCGATCGGGCTGGTGCATGTACCTTCCGAACGGGCGATGTGCTTTCACATGTGGTTCGAAGTCTGGATTGATGGTCAGTGGTATTCTCTGGATGCCACGCTGGGGCAGGGGCATATCGCTGGCGGGCATGTCAAGGTGCTGGATGCCCATTGGAACGATACGGATTCGTTTCTGCCACTTCTGCCGGTCACCAGGCTGTTGGGCAAGCTCAAGATGGATGTCTTGAGTGTAGAGTATGAGGCAGGCGTGGGCCCACGGTAGGCTGCCCCCTGCTCGAGGTTCGCCATGACGAAGCGTTCTGCTTTTCAGCGTGCACGCCATTTCCTGTGGTATCGCCCCGTTGCGCCGACACTCTCGTTAGTGCTGGCTCCCTTCACAGGACTCCTTCTCATTATTCTGCTTCTATTGATCGGCATGTTGCTTGATCTTGCTATTACCAAAGGTGTAGTACACGATTCAACTCTCGCCCAACAATGGGCTGCAAGACATGTCGATCATCCAGATAAGCAGGCTATTCTCAACATCGCCCTGAATAAACACGGGCTGGGCCTCGAATCGCTGGCCATACGCACGCAGAATCGCTGGATGGGCGATGCATTACAAGTCATCGTGGACTGGTTCCCTGATCTGCGCAACAACTATGTCTACCTCATTACGCTCACTATAGGCATACTCTCGGTATCGATTCTTTTCAGTCTTGTCACATTCCTGCAGAAACGAACAGCAGCAGCAGCTTCCATTGATGCCATCACCAGGCTGCGACGTAGCGTGCATACCCATGCTTACCGACTGGGGGCACTGGCTCTTCGCCATGTCAGCAAAGGTCCGGTCATCGGTTCCACGATGCGAGCGCTTGATACCCTGCAGGAAGGACTCTATGCATGGTTTTTACGTACCGTGCATGAGCCATGGAACCTCTTCTGGCTGCTCTTGTTCCTCATTGGTATCGATTGTCTGCACGGTGTCCCGTGGACATCGCTGGTGCTGCTTGCAGCGGCTGGTTTGTATTGGCTGATCGGTTCGTGGATTGCTGCCAGTGCTCGACAAGGTGAACGCCGCGATGCCATCAAGGCCGCTGAGGGGCAAACCCTGCTCATGGAAAGTCTTGGGCTTCATCGGCTGGTGAAGATCTATGGCATGGAGCAGTACAGCAAGAATCGCCTGGAACGGTTGCTCCATCGGCAGGGAATGGCAGTGCAATCACGCTGGTACTGGCAGTTCATCAGTCGACACGGGCGCTGGCTACTGTTAGCGGTGCTGATGCCTCTCCTGGCCCTGGCCCTTGTTGGCAACCTGCTTGATCATGATCTTCGCTTGGTTCCTCTGATGCTGATGCTGACAGCGATCGGCTGCATTTACCTCATTCTCAAACGCTGGCAATCGGCCTGGCATCAGGTGAAGATGGGGAAAGCTGCTGCGGAAGGGTTGTTTAACCTGCTTGATCAGGAGACGGATGTCAAGCAGGTGGTTGGCGCAGAGTTTCTGCCTCCGATGACTCAGAAACTGGAGCTGGTCAATGTCTCCGTGCTGGCTCCGGCCAGTGATGATGTGTTGCTGGATAGTGTCAATCTCAGCATTGCCACTGGTGAGCAGGTAGCCATTGTGGGAGACGAACGTGCACGGCTGACATTGGCGTATCTGCTACCTCGGCTGATTGATCCTGATCAGGGTGAGGTCCGAATTGATGACAAGCCTTTGCCGTGGGTGACTCTGGAGAGTGTTCGGCATCAGGTGGGTTTGGTACTGCAGGATGATCTGATCTTTAACGATACGATTGCCAATAACATCAGTTGCGGGGATGACAAGTATACTCTGCCCCGCATCATTGAAGCAGCCAAGGCTGCTCATGCCCATAACTTCGTCATGAAGTTGCAAGGTGGGTATGATACCTTGATTGGTGAACTGGGCGAAAAGCTGACCATCAGCCAGCAGTTCCGTTTGGCTCTGGCGCGGGCGATCCTGCGTGATCCGACCATTCTCATCATCGAGGAACCTGCCAATGGCCTGAACGACGAGGATAAGGCCTGGTTTGATGACACGTTTAATCGTTTCCTGCAGGGGCGTACCACCATTCTGTTGCCCCATCGCCTTTCCACTATTCGCAAGGCAGATCGGGTAGTCATGCTGCATCATGGAGCAGTATTGGATCAGGGAACCGATGCAGAGTTGGTCCGCCGTTCCGCTCGCTACAAGCACTGGCAGTATTTGCAGTTTCACCAGTTTGGGGATGAAGACGGGTAGACGACAAAGTCTCAGCTACTGGTTTCGAGTTACTATTTCGATCCATCCTGTTTGCATTTCACAAACCAATCAAAGCTGATCGACAGCAACGATGATCCCGTACCATTTACCACCTGAATGGGCACCGTGATGCGGGCACGTTGCCTGGCTCGTAATTGCTCCATGAAAGCAGGTAGTTCCGCAACATCCATCATCGACTTGGCAATGATCTTGTCCGTGCCCGCCTGATGAAACTTGGCATCAATCCGGCGGATGATGGGCATCACGGTCATCTCCGGTTCACCCGCATGCTGTTGCAGGAAGAGGCCGCTGCCTGCTTCTGCAACGGCAACCATCACCGAGGCATGGACAGTTCCCAGGTGATTGAGGTGATGAGGCTGAATCTCCAGTTGAACTAAACCCGGAGGTTCGGCAATGGTCAGGCCCAGATAGCTATGGAAGGGGATAGCGAGGATGTTCATGCTGCCCTTGCAAGGCTAAGCGTTGGAGTCTTTCTCTACTGGAGGCATGAACCCATGGCGCATCGTGTTCTCGGTGATGCATCGTGGGTTCACGAACTGCAGCAGATAATCGGGGCCACCGGCTTTGGAACCGATCCCGCTCATCTTGAAGCCACCGAAGGGTTGGCGGTCGACGATGGCACCGGTGATCTTGCGATTGATGTAGAGGTTGCCTACCCGGAACTCGCGGCGAATGCGGGCGATGTTGGCTGGACTTCGTGAGAAGAGGCCACCAGTGAGGGCATACTCGGTGCCATTAGCAATCTTGAGGGCTTCGTCCATGTCCTTGGCTTTGATGATCGCCAGCACCGGGCCGAAGATTTCTTCCTGGGCGATCTTCGCTGTCGGTGGTACATCAGCGAAGATGTGGGGGCCAACGAAATAGCCTTGCTCGGCCAAGTTGCCGATGTCGGTGGCATGCACCAGACGGGCTTCCTTCTTGCCCAGTTCGATGTAGCTTAGTATCCGCTTGCGGCTCTCTTCATCAATCACCGGGCCCACAAAACTACCCGGCTCCTCAGCAGCCATCACCCGGATAGCCTTCGCTGCTTCGACCAGTCGATTGACGAAGATATCGTAAGCAGCTTGCAGCACAATCACTCGTGAAGCGGCAGAGCACTTCTGGCCCTGATACCCGAACGCTGCTGCCAGGGTTCCAGCGACAGCTTGATCGAGATCTGCATCATCGTCGACGATGATGGCATTCTTGCCACCCATCTCGGTGATTACCTTCTTGACGAAAGGTTGCCCGGGAGGTGTTTCGGAAGCCTGCTTGTTGATGAGCAGCCCCACTGCACGGGAACCGGTGAAGACAATCATCGCCACTTCGGGATGACCTACCAGCACTGGCCCAATCTCTTCGCCAACACCGGGCAGGAAGTGGAGGACATCCTTGGGTACACCTGCTTCGTGCAGGATGTTGACCATCTGGGCTGCAATGATCGAGGTCTGTTCCGCAGGCTTGTAGATCACCGGATTGCCGGTGACGAGTGCGGCGACAGCCATGCCGCAAGGGATGGCCAACGGGAAGTTCCACGGGCCGATGACAGTGGTCACGCCCCGTGGTTCGTAGAAGTATTCGTTCTCTTCACCAGTTAAATCACGGCGTTGGGGCTTGGCCAGCTTACGCATCTCGGCGGCATAGTAACGGCAGAAGTCGATGGCTTCGCACAATTCGCCATCCGCTTCGCGCCATTGCTTGCCTGCTTCGAGAATCGTCCAGGCACACAGCTCAAAGCGGCGTTCGTGCATCAGGTCAGCAGCTTTGTCGAGGATCGCACATCGCTCTTCAACAGGCCGATCACGCCAGGCATCGAAGGCTTTGCTGGCTGCTGCCACCGCTTGCTTGGCTTGTTCAGGAGATGCCTTCGAGACTTTGCCTATCACTTGTGAAGTGTTGGCCGGGTTCAGTGACGTAATGGTGTCACGGGTTTCGATGGCCTTCCCAGCGATGAGCAGCGGCCAGGTCTTACCCAGTTGCTTCTTCACCTGAGCGAGCGCTTCCCGCTGAGCGGCACGGCCTGCTTCCTGGCTGAAATCGATGGGAGCTTCGTTTTTGAACATGGGGGTTTCAAGAGAGGTGTTGGAGTGTGAAGGTGTCCCTTGCTTGCGCTGCGGGCTGTCATCGTGTACGGGTTTTTCATTGTCGGCTGGATTCTGTAACAGTTCCGCTTCGGAAACGTGTTCGATGAAGCTAGCCCGCAGGAAAGACTGGTTGGCTGTGTTCTCGAGCAATCGTCGAACCAAGTATGCCATGCCGGGAAGGAGTTGGCCGTAAGGGGTGTAGACCCGCACGCGGTGGCCCATCTCGACCAAGGCATCCTTGATCTGGTCAGCCATGCCGTAGAGCAACTGGAACTCGATGCACTTGGCGGGCACGTTTAGTGAGTCAGCCAGGGCTAGTGCGTGAGAGATGCTACGAATGTTGTGACTGCCAAACGCAGGTCGCAGGTACTGATAGTTCTCCATCAGGAAGCGGGTCTGCTTCTCGTAATTGACATCGCTTTCCCACTTGTTCATGAAGACCGGGGGTTCCCAATCATTCTGATCTGCGATGGCAGTCTCGTAATCCCAGTAAGCACCCTTTACGAGTCGCACCCAGAAGGGTGTGCCACGTCGCTGGGAGAAGTCGCGTAGCCGAGCGAGATCATCGCCACACGATTTGAGATAAGCCTGGATGGCAATACCCACGTGAGGCCAATTGCGGAACTCTGGTTCGTTGAACACTTCTTCAAAGATGCGAAGCGTCGTTTCCTTGTAGGAGAACTGCTCCATATCAATGTTGACAAAGGCACCCCGGTCGCGGATCAACCGCAGGATAGGCAGCAGCCTCACTTTGACCGCGGCAGCGGAGCCATCAGGGTCGATAGGGTCGAACTGGCTGTACAAGCTCGAAATCTTGATCGAGATGTTCACCTTAGGCATTGGTCCGAGATGATCACAATCCATCTGCGGATCGGTAGGCCACTGGGCGGCAGCGGTCAGACCTTCCACCAGGTCCAGATATTGCTGCTGATAGTGATCCGCTTCCGCTTCGGTGAGCACTGCTTCGCCGAGGAGATCGATGGTGAAGGCACAGCGTTTCTTGCGGAGGTCTTCGATTGCAGCCAGTGCTTCCGGTACATTGCTGCCTGCGATGAACCGCTTGGCTAATCGAATCGCATTGGTCTTTGCTGTCGATGCCACGAGGCTGGCTATCGGTCCACGCTGGGGAAGGATCTTCAAACCCCAACGCATAGGCAGTGGCAGCCGATGCTTAGCCAGGCCGAAGTACTCTTTCACATGGCGAACGATATTCGGTGTCGAACCCAGCAGGGCAGGCAGCACATCGATGAAGCGGAAGAGCTGTACTTTGACGAGCTCATCTTCCATGCTCCAGGCCATCAACTGATCATCCAGCCACTTGGCCGAGAAGACGGTGGGCTTGCCACCTTCCAGACGAGCAAACAGATCGGCCCCGATTCGCCGGGTCAGATCATCGAGACGAGGGTCGCCAGCACGTTGCCCGGCGAGGTGAGCTACACCGGCATGAAGGAGAGGCATTACATGTCCTGGTTGAAAATCGTGATGAACTGCGAAATTGCTGCCTCACTAAGGTACAGGCTTTGTTATAATCTCTTCTCGTTCCAACAGCCAATAGTGCCACAGGATTCCTGTAGATGTCCGAAAAGATCGGTCCCTTTTCTGTGGTAGCTCATCTGGGTGAAGGGGCACATAGTACTATCATGCACATCCGCCGCAATTCGGATGGTCGTCAATTTGCCCTCAAAATCGTAAAGATTGAAGACGACGAAGCTATCAAATTCCTCGAACAAGCCGAGCATGAATTCAACGTTGCCCAGAAACTCGACCATCCAAACCTCATCAAAATCTATGCACTCGAAAAGATCAAATCGTTCGGTATCTTCGGCGGCAAAGTGAAAGAAGTGCGTCAGCTCATCGAATTCGTCAACGGCAAGACGCTGGATAACTTCAAGATCATCCCCATTGGTATCCTGCTGCAGATCTTCCGTGATGTCGCTGCTGGGCTGGTCATGATGCATCGCCGCAATATTTATCACGGCGATTTGAAGCCGAACAACATCATGCTCAGCAAAAGCGGCAACGTGAAAATCATTGACTATGGCCTGGCATGGATCAAGGGACAGGATAAGCAACGCATCCAGGGCACACCCGAATACATGGCTCCCGAACAGGTGAAGAAAGTCGTCAACGAGAAAACCGACATCTTCAACTTCGGCGCCACCATGTATCGTCTGCTCACCTGGCACTATGTCCCCCAGTGTATTGCAGCACCGGGGCAGAACTCGATGCCTCTCGATGAGGATACCTGGAAGCGTAGCTTCAAGCCCGTGCTGGAACGTAACCCGAAGTGCCCCAAGAGTCTGGCCAAGCTGGTAGAACACTGCCTCGCCTTCCGTGCTGTCTACCGCCCCGAGACCATGAGTGAAGTCCACGATGAACTGGAAGCCATGGTGGCGAAGTACGTGAAAGCAGAAGATGACCAGTTGGCGAACTGGGAATGGGCAGCGGGTTGATTATTGAAGAGACGAACAATGGTGATCATACCTTACAAGTCGTTTGGTCCGTTGAAAGTTGGCCATACTTCAAGAGAAGAGTGCGAGCAATTGCTAGGGTTGCCGATACAGGCTCGAGCGAATCGCAAAGGGATATTAGAGCTTCATTACGATCAATACATCATTCGCTTCGATCCTTCATCTCACACAGTTCGGGAATGCACATTACTTCCACGTGCCAATGCGACAATCGATGGCATTCAGGTAACGTGGAATAAGAGTTTTCTACGCCGTCTGTTTGAGAAAGATGGATCACCAATGAATGCCTATGGGTTTATTGTCTTTAATAGACTTGGCATTGCTGTAACGGGCATACACGATGATGACGAATCGCAATTAGCAATAACAGCATTTTCAGAAGGGGACTTTGACCTGCTGCTAAAAGAATCAGTTCCGTTTGACAGCTCCAACGTATAGTCTTCATTTTGAATTCCAACAAAAAATGGACGTCTTGCTTTCGCTCGACGTCCATCACGCGTTAGTACACAAAGCGCTCGCGAGGTCTACCCTCGCAAACGCTTCGGGTTGGTTTACTTCTGTGCCACTGGCTTCGCTTTCTGGTAAGCAGGGTCCAGATCGAAGCGGTCCAGGGTCATCACCTTGTTCCAGGCGGCGACGAAGTCGTTCATGAACTTCTGCTTGG